>JAZLJF010000024.1:0-40750 GCA_045597305.1 Candidatus Nanosyncoccus sp.
GCATTTGGTGATTTTGTTCGGATGTGAACGAACCCGAATAAGGTGATAAATCCACGGACGAGCACGGTACTGTAATACCGGCGCAGTCCGACTGGATTTATTACTGAAATTCGGACGTGAGTTCAGTTGCGAACAAAATCAGTAAATGTCCAGCCAGCCCTTCAGTTGCGGACAAAATTAGTAAATGCTCGGCCATCCCTCACTGAAAAATATTAATTATCTTCTTTTTCATCTTCTTCTGGCAAGACAATTCCAATACTTGCAACATTGTCACCTTCACTCATTTTCATTATGCGAACACCCTGAGTTGCACGTCCAAGAGTCGGAATTTCTTTCATTGCAACTCTGATTGCTTGGCCTTTAGTGGACATCATGATTACTTCTTTTGCAAGAGGATCAAGAGTGTGGACTGCAACGATTGGACCGGTTTTCTGGGTGACAGAAGCTACTTTGATGCCAACTCCGCCGCGTTTGTGGACTGGGAAATTCTCTACCAAAGTCGCTTTGCCATAGCCATTTGCGGAAATTGCTAAGAGCTTCTGAGACGGATCGTTTACTACGTCCATTCCGACAATTTCATCCTTCGGACGGAGACGCATTCCGCGTACCCCTCTTGCAGAGCGTCCCATTGCACGCACCTGATCTTCATTAAAGCGAACTGCTTGCCCAGCAGAAGTAGAGATAATGATGTCGTTTTTGCCAGTAGTAGCTTTGACCCATTTCAGCTCATCGCCTGTGTCAAGTTTAATAGTAATGAGACCATTTGTGCGAATATTTTCATAATCTTGGATAGGGGTTTTCTTAATCGTTCCCTTCTTGGTCGCCATGAATAAGAATCCATCTTTGCTGACATCATTGCCTTGTTTAATGATGGCTGTGACTTTTTCTTCTGGGTGAAGATTGAGCATATTAACAGCGGCTGTCCCCTTTGCAGCGAGTGTAGCCTGTGGGACTTCGTAAGCTTTCAAACGGAAAATCCTACCCTGAGAAGTGAAGAATAACAGATAATCGTGCGAGCTAGCAGTAATAATTTGAGCTATTACGTCTTCTTCTTTCGTCGTCATACCACGCTTACCCTTGCCGCCTCTGTTCTGTTTTCTGAAGTCATTCTGTGATACACGCTTCATGTAATTCTCTGCTGTAAGCAAAATCACACTTTCTTCTTCTGGGATCAACTCTTCCTCTGAGAATTTGCCTACTTCGTGATTGTAAATCTTCGAGCGTCGCTCATCGCCATATTTTTCTTTCATAGCGAGAAGTTCTTCTTTGATCACGCGCAAAATTTCCTTCTCATCGGCAAGAATAGCTTCGAGCTTCTTGATCAATTCTTGAAGCTGCTTGAGCTCTTCCTCTATTTTGTCGCGTTCTAGACCCTGAAGACGGCGAAGCTGCATTGCGAGGATGGCTGCTGCTTGAATTTCTGACAAGCCAAATTTCTTCATCAATTGTTTATCAGCGTCGTCGTATGCAGCGCGAATCGTAGCAATGACCTCATCAATATTATCGAGTGCAATCTTCAAACCTTCTAAGATATGTGCACGTTCTTTGGCTTTTCTTAAATCGAATTCCGTCCTACGACGAACCACAACTTGACGATGCTTAATAAATTCTGACAATATTTCTTTCAGGCCGAGAATGCGTGGCTGAATACCATCTACCAATGCAAGCATATTGAAATGGAATGACGTCTGAAGGCTAGTCAACTTGTAAAGCTGGTTCAAAATCTTTTTCGGGAATGCGTCTTTCTTTAGCTCGACAACGACTCGAACCTTGCCACGAGCAGACTCGTTTCTTGCATCAGCAATATGATCAAGTTTCTTATTCAAGACTAATTCACGGACCTTTTCGATGAATGCTTCTTTGCTCACACCATATGGCATTTCTGTGATCACGATGTTGTAACGGCCATTTTTTCGTTCTTCGATATTTGTAACTGCCCTAATAGTAACCGAACCTTTACCAGTAGCATAAGCTTGACGCATTGGTGCACCACCATAGACCTCAGCTCCAGTTGGAAAATCTGGACCTTTGACATATTTCATCAACTCATCTAGTGTAATATCCGGATTATTAATCTGTGCAACTGTCGCATCGACTAATTCTCCGAGATTGTGTGGTGGAATATTCGTAGCCATACCGACTGCAATACCCATCTGCCCATTGAGAAGAATATTCGGCAATGCTGCTGGCAATACGACTGGCTCTTTTTCTGTTCCATCAAAGTTGTCACGAAAATCGACTGTTTCCTTCTCAATATCAGAGAGAAGCTCAGTACCAACCTTGTCCATTCTGGCCTCAGTATAACGAGAAGCAGCTGGCTCATCGCCATCAGCAGAACCAAAGTTACCTTGACCTTCTACGAGTGTGTAACGCATTTTCCATGGCTGTGCCAGATTCACCATTGCATCGTAAATTGACGAATCGCCGTGTGGATGATATTTACCCATTACTTCGCCTACGATACGCGCGGATTTTACAGTAGCATGCGGAGCTTTCCATCCATTCTTGTTCATCGCATACAGAATGCGTCGATTCACCGGTTTCAACCCATCACGCACGTCAGGTAATGCACGATCGATAATAACGGACATTGAGTATTTCAAGAAATACTCTTCCATAGTATGTTCTACTTGGCGTTTTTCGACTCCGTTAATTACTTCACCTTCAATAATTTTCGTATCTTTTTCTTCCTCAATTTCAGGTGTTTCAGATGTTTCAGGAGCTTCTGGTATATCTTGTGGAGTTTTATTTAATTTATTGTCATCTTCCATATATTATCCTTTCTTTCTCCTTAGAAGTCGAGATCATCCAAATTAACGCTTGCAGCACCGGCTTGAATGAAATTCTTTCTCAAATCGACCTGATCACCCATTAATTTCGTGAATACTGCGTCCGCTTTTTCAGCGTCATCAATATGTACTTGGACAAGAATGCGATTCTCTGGGTCCATCGTGGTCTCCCAAAGCTGTTTCGCATCCATCTCACCAAGACCCTTAAAGCGCTGTTGCGCAGTGTATCCAGCCTGTTTGAATCTTTCCTGATTCTCATCGACTTTTGATCCGTTTTTCTTCTTTTCTTCAATCGCCTCTGTCAATCGTTTTTCGAGGGCATTTTCATCGTAAAGATAATCTATTTTTCTAGTATTACCTGTACCCTTAATTAAGCCAAATAATGGTGGCTTCGCAAGATATACATGTCCTTCTTCGATAACCTGAGGCATGTAACGGAAGAAGAATGTCATGAGCAGTGTTGCAATATGAAGACCATCAACATCGGCATCCGTCATGAAGATTATTTTGTCATATCTGAGACCGCCGATATCGAATTGTTCGCCAATTCCGACACCTAAGCCCTTGATTAGGGATACGAGCTCCTGATTCGCTAACATCTTGTCCAATCTAGCGCGCTCAGTATTAAGAACTTTACCACGAAGAGGTAAAATTGCCTGGATTTTTGGATTACGACCTTCCTTAGCGGAACCAGCGGCAGAATTACCCTCTACGATGAAGAGCTCACACTCATTTCTATCTCTAGAAGAACAATCCGCCAACTTCGATGGAAGGTTCATTCCCTCAAATGCACCCTTGCGAATTACGTTGTCACGAGCGGCACGAGCAGCCTTACGCGCTCTAGCAGCCAATGTAGCTTTGCCGACAATTTTCTTTGCTACTTGCGGATTTTCCTCGAGGTAGTAGCCGAAATATTCGCTCATTACCTTATCGACGTATCCACGAGCCTCTGGATTTCCAAGCTTATTTTTCGTCTGACCTTCGAACTCTGGATTTGGCAATTTTACAGATACGACCGCGGTCAAACCTTCTTTTATATCATCACCTGTTAAATTATCTTCTTTTTCTTTTAATAGACCATTTTTTCGAGCGTAATCATTAATAACACGGTTTAATGCTGTACGGAAACCTACGACATGTGTACCACCATCAGGGGTGAGAACGTTGTTTGCAAATGGTTTCATCGTCTCGGCAAAAGAATCATTATATTGCAATGCAATTTCGACGCCTGTATCTTCAATTTGCTTATCTACATAGAATATATCATCGGATAGTACTTCTTTACCGTTGTTTAATCTCTTAACGTAAGATGTGATACCACCTTCGAAGTAGAATGATTCACCTGCGCCGGAACGTTCATCTTTAGCCTCAATCAAAATACCCTTGGTTAGATACGCTTGGTGACGAGCATAACGAAGCACCCAATCAAAATCAATATCTACGCCATTTTTAAAGATAGCGATATCTGGATAAAATGTGATACAGGTACCCTGCTTATCTGTCTTCCCTGCAACCTGTAAATCAGATGTAGGCTTACCAGTGTCAAACTCGATATGGTGGATTTTTCCATCTCTGTAAACTTCTGCGATCATTTTTGTCGAGAGAGCATTCACAACTGATGAACCAACACCGTGAAGACCAGATGATACCTTGTATCCGCCGCCACCGAATTTACCACCTGCATGCAATACAGTCAACACTGTCTCAAGAGTGGATTTCTTTGTTTTCGGATGGATATCTACAGGGATACCACGTCCATTATCTTCGACCTTTACACCTCCATCCGCTAATACTGTGATACTGATCCTCGAACAGTATCCAGCAATCGCTTCATCGATAGAGTTATCAGCGATTTCCTTTACGAGATGATGTAAGCCATCATATCCAGTCGAACCGATGTACATACCAGGTCGAACTCGTACCGCCTCTAGCCCTTCCAATACTCGAATCTCGGAGCTATCATAATTTTCAGCCTTGTCAGCCATTAGATTACCTCGTCTTTAATGTTATTTACTATAAATTTTATACCCTGTTACTCTATTTTTCAAGAGTTTTAGCCAATTTTGGGCTATTTTAAGCGATTTTCAGGACATTTTACAGCAAAATCGGTTCAATATACGTTTTTATATTCAAAAAGGCTCAGAAAGCGTCCTACGCGCTAAAAACCAATATAAATATATTAAGCACTACCGTATTTTGATTATCTGATCATTTTCGAGGTCTGAGTTTTGTTTTGCGATGTTTTTTGCTTGATTATCGGGCAAACTCATCTGCTCTGCACTTTGACCACCCTTTTGTTCGACTTCTTCATTCGGGACTACATTATCAAAAACAGGGCCATCATCCACAATCGCCTTGCTGATTCCAGCTTCGCTTTGCATTTGAGAAATAATTTGTTCAGGCGACTCCGATTGAACACTAGAATTGTTCAAAGTTTTCAGGGGTAAATCATCTTTTTCATATATATCCTTCTTCTTTTCCATCCATGATTCTAAGAATGAACTGCCGCCAGTATGCTGGACATCTCGAATCGCTTGTGAGGTCTTTTCATTCATTCTGTCATTTATTTCCCTGTCAACCTCAGCGCGGCTTCGCCCATATTTCGTCGCAGAATAGACTTTGAGACTTTCCAGAACCTCTTTACTTCCCTCATATGAAGGCGGGCGTAACTCCATCGTGAATGGCTTGCTTGGCATATTGAACATCATCACCTGAGAAATCGCATGATAATTTGGCTGATTATGTAAATCTTCTGCCTTGAAAGTAGGAAGGAAGGCTTTTTCCATGATCTCCGCATCTGTAATGCCAATTCTTCCGCAGATAATTGTACCGACGTTACCGAGAAGACCTTCTCGAATCTTATCAGTAAGCTGTGTCATAAACTGGTTCGCCACGACAAGATTTAGACGGAATTTCCTTGCCTCTGACAAGATACTTTCAAAACTCTCTGTTGCGAAATTCTGAAACTCATCTACGAATAGACAGAAATCATTACGCTGGTCCTCAGGGGTATCCACACGCGCCATCGCCGCTGTTTGGAATTTCATTACGAAAATCATACCGAGAAGTTTACTATTAATTTCCCCCATTTTACCCTTTGAGAGATTAACGAGGAGAATCTTTTTGTTGTCCATAATATCCCTAATATTGAACCCAGATTTAACCTGACCAAGGATATTTTTCATCATTGTATTCGAAAGGAACGGCCCCCATTTACTGGCAAACCAAGTAATTACCTCGCCCGCATCATTACTTTTCTGAGAAGCCGGAAATTCTTTCGTCCAATAATCGTATACACTCTTATCAGTAACATATCTTAGCTTTTCCTTAACGAACTCCGGATCAATAAAACATCTTGGTATATCAATAAACGTTGACCCCTTCGGATCGCTCATTAGCAACAATGCAGCATTTCTAAACATGTGCTGACCTCTCGGACCAAAAAAGCCTTGGTTCGTTGGGTCATATAGACTCTGCAACATATTAATTCCCTCTTGCACGATGAAGTCTTTCTGATCCTCAGTCTCCCATTCAAACATATTCATCCCCATAGGATGCTCAATATCGCCTGGATCGAAGTAAATCACGTCATCTATTCTATCCTCTGGTACTTTTGAAAGGATATCCTCGACCACGTCTCCATGAGGATCAATAAAGGCAAAACCTCGACCCGCCATCATATCCTGACAAGCGATGTTTGATAAGAGAACAGATTTACCCATACCGGTAGCACCGATAATATATGTATGACGACGACGATCATTGTCAGAGAGACGAATTTCCTTTTTCTTACCACGGAATACATTGTCACCCAGCCAGACACCATCAGTCGGAACCTTGACCGGTCCATCAACCTGTTTAGTCGCTTGCCGCTCAACCTGACTATTTGGTATAGTGTTCTGATTTGGAAGATGAAAAATTGAAGCTAGCTCAACAGAATTCAGTATCATCCCTTTTCTTCTTTGCGGAAAAATACGGAAGATAAAATCATGTGCAATTTTCTCCTGATTCTTTAGACTATCATACTTGAATCCATTCAACGTAGGTGAATTGAACTGAGAGAACGCACTTACAAGCCCACCTATTAAAGCCTCAGAACGCGGCTGCGACGAAGAACTTGCAACGAACCGAATCAAAGCTTCATACCCTGGATAATGCGTCTTCCCCTCTATCGCGTCTATTTCAGACTGTTCAACATTTGTAATCGTATTCCCAGACTTCTCATGTTCATGAGTTTCTGGTGGTTCAAATGGAGCGCGGATAATATCACGCACACTATCGACCACCCATATTCCTGTACTACTTTTTTTACCAGTCTTTAAACTTTGTATTTTCTCTAATGATTTTTTTGTCCAACCCTGTTCAGTCGGCCGAAACATAAGCTGCAATGCAATACCTTCGCCTTTTTTTGCTGCCGACAGAGCATTTAATAATGCGCCCGAAGCGTCCCACTTCGTACTTTCATAGGTCGCTATCGGGTAAATATAATCCTTCTGAAGAGATAATTCACCGCCAGCGACACCAGATACGCCTACTTCTTTCGAAAAGATATTCTCCTCAAAAGCCTCTTCGAGACGTGCTGTCGGATATGCCGAAATAATCGCTTGCTTTACCGTCTCAGTAATGACTGCTGGCACTACAGCATAATATTTAATCGTTCCACCAGATGCAATTATTTCGAATGATAGGTGTCTTTGCCCATAAATCTTTGACTTTAGGCCTTTTTTTAGAGTAGATGCAATGATCGAATACATTATCTGAGCCTGTGATATTGCTTCATTCGTAACGTCGCGTTCATCTCTGCCACCGCCTTGAATGTCATCCGTTTGTGGCGGAAGATGGATCAGCATCGGTACCATTTTTATACCACGCTCAAGATTTTTCGCTTCCCTTTTCTGTTTTATCTTTATTAGTGTAAAAACCCCAATTACACCTACCAGAATTAAAACGACTATTGCCCATACCATCACAGCGGTAAATCCAAATCCGCCCCCGTTCTCCGTGCTTCCACCCATCATCTTGGCTACTTATTCCTCTCTTCTAAGATTTTCCGATCGACCGCCCTAGCAGCTTCCTCTGCTTGAATTTCTCCAATATCTTCGTTTCCAAACATGCGACCAAAATTACTCAGCAATGATTCGGCCATTGCCTCATCTCTATAATTATTTAGCTCAAAAGGTTTTTTACTTAATTGTGCGATAACCTCTCTTAGCTTCTTCTCTGATCCCTTATCTATTATTTCGCCGTCTATGCCTAATGACATCTTCTGTCGCTTCTCTTCCGTTGATCCGTCTATTGATAGTGGCTGCATTTCTACCACCTGAGGCGTTGCCATCTCTGAATCGGGCCTGTCTATTTCCGATATAAGTGCTGGATTTTCTCCCGTTTCTATAGAGTGCATGTCATTCTGGCTAGCTTCTACTGGTTTTTCTATCAGATTATTTGCTGCTCTGGGCACAATTTCTGCTTCCACCCCTTCTGAAGCCCATCTAGTCACTTCTGGCGTTATTCCAGGTGCTTTTGTTTCGGAGGCTGTTCCAGAGGTCATCCCAGGCGCCATTTCTGACATCATTCCCTGATCTGTTTCTGGCGTATCTGCTGATGTAGAAAAAATTCCATTCACAGCAACACTTCCCATAGCTTGATCGTTTGCTACTCTTGCAGCGCCAGCTTCTCGATCTTGGCCCTTTTCTGAAGATTGAAAAAGATCGGTATCAAAATTCGCTTCTTTATTCCCAACTTTGAATTGGTCCATACCGTTATTTTATCACATAATTAATGCTTTGCGAAAAAAAACTAATGCTTTAAAAGCGTTTTTTGACAATGAAACAACCTAAAAATACAAATGCTATAACCATAGCAGCTGTCACAATGCTGAGACTTCCAAAAGATTGAACTAAGAGAAGCATAATCGGGCCAAAAGAGATAATTGCAGCATAAAAATGACCTTTACTGACTCCCTGCCTGCTGTCAGTTGCCTTTAAAAAAAGAGAGACGATAAAATCGACTACTCCATATACTACGATGTAAACCATAATAAAAAATACTAAAACTCCTAACGGACCGACGTCTGTAGGAGTCGTAAGATTCATCATTGCGAGAATAACAACTATTGCTATCAAACTAAACAGAGTAGACAGACGATTAAACATAATCAGATTATAGCAAATCTTTTAACTATTGGAAATACTAGATCTATCTCAGATTCATCTGGCAACCAACTGCGAAAAACCGCCAGATTATTTCCCTACTTGTTATTCTCCCAAAGACAAGACATAAAACGCTAAAGAGTAGAAGTCATCCAGCTACTATTAAATTACTTATGGCCGCGACTTTTAATCTACTCTCTAGCTAATTGACCGCCTAGATATACTAGGCATAGTCCTTACTTCTTCCCTGACCGTTCTAATATTGATAAAGGTGCTAACAATCAAAGAATCAGCGCGCTCGACGCATTTAGCGGAGCTATAGGTAATTCCTATTGTAATTTATGGCTAGAAATTACCTATTTGCCCGCCAAATAATACATTATTTGTATTTCATGTTTTTCCTTTTAATTTGCGATTTTTGTTTCTGTCTTTCGACTTAATATCAGCATAGCACATATGCTTATTTATTGCAAGACTTTGAACAAAATATTTCGTTGTATTATTTACAACGTTCTATTATTTTACAATATGTTACCTCTGTTCGATGCATTACTTTCGCATGTTGTGTTTTTTACAACAATAGTCTGATAAAATTCTTAATTTCTGTACAAAACAATTAATTTTTCGCTTTTTCTGCCCATTCCATTGCCTAAAGCATTCACCTCTACACTTATATAAATGCTTCCAATATATTATGTAATGCTTATGCCCTGCTTCACAACTTGACATGATATTAAACGAAATTCAAAATAACTAGCTCATTATTGTTTTTTCAGAATCATAGCATTTTGTCATTTCTAAAATAAATTATTCATTTATCGTTTGTTTGCTGTCATTTTGCGTTTCAAAGTATACCGTCCTTATTGTGGAAAACTTTCCAAAAAATATTAAATAATTTATGCAAAAAACTATTGACATTAGCATTTTGCTACGATATTATAGAGATAGCTTTTGAATAAAAAAATTATTCAAGAGCCAAAAACAAAAATCTAGCCAAAAAACTCCACACTCTACAAAAACCCAACTTCCTCGCAGTATGTTGGGTTTTTCTTTGTTCTGATACTTTAACTTATGATATTTTATAGCTCTATTTGCTTCTAGAACACGTATTCCTGCCCTTTTCTATCCTTAAAATGATAAAATATTACATATGACGTTAATAAGCACAAAAATAGCCCTCTCACGGGCTAATTTTAATACTAACAGAGGTAAAAACCCTCCTTGGTGGAGCTGCCGGATACTGCCTCCGGGTCCGAACTATCTCTGGATACCATTCTACATGCATAGTTTATCTGATCATCTCGACATTTCCCAGTAGGACAGAAAAACAAATACTACTGAGCGTCATAACAAAATTTCAAACAGATATTCGTCGCTTATCTGTTCTATCCTCATAAATCTGATAATCCCTTCTGCTATGAGAAATTACAGGGGGATCAGCCTATCTTAAATTAGGCAAAAGCAGGCATGTATGCAACATGCTTGCTGGAAGTATTAGCTTCACTTATTTTGTACTTACGGTACTAATCGTCATGCTTGATATCTGTTAATAATCCGTCTAAGCTTTGTCAGCCCCAACTACCTCTAGTATACCACTGTTCATTATTTTTTACAACAAGCATTTTATAGACCATTTACCTCCGTATGTATATTTTTTACAACATTTTATTATGCTTATGCTTGAATCAATGTTTTGATCGATTTATGGTGTATCTATGATCGCGAAAACATATTCGATAATTCCCTACGGCTATTCTGGAGCTACGATAGAGCTTGAGGGCTCAGAAGTGCATGGCTTGCCCTGTTTCAATATTGTCGGAATGGCTTCAAAAACCATTTGCGAAGCTCGTGAAAGAGTTCGCTCGGCTATTCGTTCATCTGGGTTCATCTTTCCAGACCAGAAGATCACGATCAACCTTGCCCCTGCTGACCTTGAGAAAAACGGAACCGGTTTGGATTTGCCAATTGCGATCAACGTTCTACTGCTATCTCATCAGATCTTGCAAGCCGATATAAAAAACACTGTATTTGTCGGTGAACTCTCGCTCGATGGAAGACTTCGCCCAATACGAGGTATTGTTAGTATTGCAGAGTTGGCGAAAAACAATGGGTTCAAGCGTTTAGTATTACCAAAGCAAAATTACAGTCAGGCTACGCTTGTCTCTGGAATCGAATTAATCCCTGTAGATTCTTTGTCAGAACTATATCTTTTCTTGAAACATCAAATCAAAATTACACCTGATAGATATGTTGTAAAAAATACCGAAACAGATACAGTTGATAGTCCGCCTACTACTATTCATGGCCAAGAAATGGCGAAGCGCGCTTTACAAATTGCAGCGGCTGGACATCACAACATTATTCTATCTGGACCACCTGGAACCGGTAAGACTGCTCTGGCTCGCTATGCACTTCGACTTTTGCCGCCATTGACGAGTACTGAACAAATTTCTGTCACAAAGATTCACTCGCTAAATGGTCAAACTACCGGCATCGTATCTCATCGGCCTTTCCGTGCTCCACATCATACTTGTACTATTACCTCTTTAATAGGAGGTGGTTCAAAGGCTTCTCCAGGAGAAATATCCTTAGCGCATTTAGGTGTCCTCTTTCTTGATGAGTTACTAGAATTTCCTCGTTATGTTCTAGAAGCGCTTCGTCAGCCTTTAGAAGATCGCAAGATTTGCATCTCCCGGTCTAGCTACAAGGTAACCTACCCTGCCGATTTCATGCTAATTGCCACAACTAATCCCTGCCCTTGTGGCTATTTTGGCGACTCCTCCCATCCCTGCACCTGTACACAATCACAAATCTATAACTACCAAAGAAGACTCTCTGGGCCTTTCCTTGACCGAATAGACCTATTTGTGGAAGTCGGGCGAATTAATCCATCAGAAATTATATTTAAAGACAATAACAGTACGACAAATGCTGAGTTTAATACTATGCAAAAACAGATTTCTAATGCAATTCAAGTCCAATATTGCCGCTATAACTGTACTGAATTATATAATTCCTCAATTACATCTTCCCAAATCACAAAATCCATCCACCTTACTCCAAAAGCAAAAAACACACTTGATTCCGCTGCACGCTCTTTCTATCTATCGGTCAGAGCTTATTTTAAGATAATCAAAGTAGCTCAGACTATTGCTGACTTAGACAATTCAGCCACGATAAAACCCGACCATATCTCCGAAGCTCTCACATTTCGTCAAAAAACTTAACTACCCCTTGAAATATTTATCGGAATTTGTTAAAATGTAAGAGTTAAGGTTAAAGAAAGGATCCCCATAGGAAACAACAATTCACACACTCGTATCAACGGCGAAATTCGCTATGAAAAAGTACGTGTGATTGGCTCTAACGGGGAGCAGCTCGGCATCATGAGTAGCCGAGAAGCTCAGCTGCTTGCAAGAGAGCAAGGTGTAGACCTCGTAGAAATTGCAGCAAATGCTGACCCACCAGTCGTCAAAATTATCGATTGGGGTAAGTTCCAGTATCAAAAAATGAAGGAGCAAGCCAAAAATCGCAAAAAGGCTCGCGAAAAACAGTCTGAATTAAAACAGATGAAAATTGGCCTAAAAATCAGCGACAATGACCTTAATATTAAAATCCGCAAGATTCGTAGTTTTCTCGAGGATGGAGACTATGTTAAAATCATAATCGTCTTTCGTGGACGCGAAATGGCACATAGAGAACTCGGCCAAGAATTATTGGATAAGGTTCTCGAACAGCTTGCCGACATCGCCGCGACCGATGGGAAAGCAAATTTTGCTGGACGCAATTTATCCATTGGGGTTCGGAAGAAGTAGCTTTAGACTTCCACGGCCTAGGATATGTTCCTTCCCTGTTCATCCAGGATGAACAAAAAAATTAATTAAACTAAAGGAGTAATTATGCCGAAATTAAAGACGCATAAAGGTACCGCCAAGCGTATCAAAATTACTGGTTCTGGAAAGCTCGTTCGTGAACGCGCATATAAGAACCACATCTTAGCCAAAAAATCTAAGGCTCGCAAACGCAATATGAAAACTGCAGCTACGATTAATGGCAAAATTGCAAAAAATATTAAAACTGCATTAGGAGCATAAGATGAGAGTAAAAAGAGGCGTACCTGCACACGCAAAACATAAGAAGATTTTAACTGCCGCTAAGGGCATGCAACACTACCGCACCCGTAGCTATAGAATGGCAAAACAAGGTGTTATCAAGTCCCTACGCTATGCATATCGTGACCGCCGCAATAAGAAGCGCGACCTTCGTGCTCTCTGGATTACACGCATCAATAACGCATCACGTGAACTTGGTCTTTCTTACTCTCAGCTCATCGCTGGTATGAAAGCAAAAAACATCACTGTCGACCGCAAGATCCTTGCTGATCTTGCCGTTAATCAACCAGAAGCTTTCAAGGCTATTGTTAACACAGTAAAGGAGAAATAAGATGGCAGTTTGTGAAATTTCCGGTAAAGGTAAAATGTATGGCCATAACGTATCTTTCTCCCAAAGAAAGACTCGTAAGGTCTTCAAGCCAAATATTCAGAAACGTACTTTGACTGTTAATGGCCAAAAAGTCCGCGTGAATGTTGCTACTAGTACACTTCGTACTCTGAAGAAAAAAGGCTTACTGAAATAATTATCACCAAAAAACCACCGGCTCAAGGCCGGTGGTTTTTGATGTAATAAAAGTAGCTCTCAGTAAGCCGGGTTTTGTCGTCGCCAGTAAGGCTAGCGACGGGTAATCATCTATCTAGATCCTGAATTACTCCAGGATTCAAGCGGTAAACGTACATCCTCGGGTCGAGGTAAATAGCACTCCTTGCAGCCAATAGGGTTTGCCTCTAGTATATATCGCTATATACCACTGTGGGCTCTTACCCCACTCTTTTCACCCTTACTCCTATTAAATAGAAGCGGTTTTGTTTCTGTGGTACTTTCCCTATCCTTACGGACGGTCGCCGTTAGCGACTACTGTACCCTGTGCTGCCCGGACTTTCCTCTGTAAAACAGCGATTACCTTTCGAGCTATTGTTAATTATACCACAAATTCAGGTGGAATTTTCTTTTTTCTCTGAAAATGCCCTTCAAGGGCAAGATTCGCCTCATGATCCGCTTCATGATTATATGCACGTTTAACATGGACAAAAGCCACTGCATCAAAATTCTCCAAAAGTTTCTTAATGTCCGAATAGATCAACATCAGATCTTGATTTTTTACTTTATAAATACCCCTGAGCTGATTAACCATCATTAGATTATCACTGACGAATCGAACTTGCTTTAGACCAAGCTCGATTGCCTGCTCAATACCCTCTTTCATTGCATAATACTCTGCAACCCTGGACGTAGCAAAGCCAACATATTCGCCACCCTTCTTTAATACTTTTCCATCTTTATCGACTATATAATAGCCAATCGCCGATGGACCAGGATTGCCTTTACTTCCACCATCGACATACACAGTTGCACCATTCAACGTATCTCTTGCTGAGAATTTCGTCGGATTCGCACTTGCAAGCTTCTTGTAAGCAGAAGCAGTAGCGGGGTGTGGACTTTTTCCATCAAGAATCTCAAGTACGGAAATCGCAGCGTCGTCAAGCTTGATAGATGCAAGGTCTTCTATGTTTATATATTTGAATGCAGTGTATCTCTCGGTCGGTATAATTTTTGCATCAGGTAAGTTCACCTCGAACACAATATATAAGTTTCCTAGCTGAGAACTACCTAAAATGTTCACAAAAGTTATCACGTCGACAAGTGATATTTTTGTCACTTCAATATTTAAATATTCATAAAATGATCTAATCAAAGCTTCTTCTGGCTGTTCACCAAATTTAATTTTCCCAGTTGGAAGTTCCCATGTAGGCAATTCTTCAGAGCGACCAATAGTCCGTTTCATCATCAAAATTTTATCCCCTTCTCTGACGATACCGACTACTCTTATTCTTTGTTTCATTCCACCCTTTTTTGCTAAAAAATCTTCTCAATCACCCTAGGATTTATGTTTTCCCTGTTTGAAACAAGGTGGGTAAAATCTTATGCGCATTCCCACGGGAATAACGCCACGAAATCCCTAAAACATGATTATTCAGGAAAATCATGCCATCCTAGGGCTGATTCTATTATAGCATTTAAGCTACTGGCACACCAACAATAAAGTAGAAAAACCTAAATATTCCAGTAATAGCACCTGACATAATAGTAGAGAGCGCAGTCCCGAAAATAATAACTAGAATCATAATAAGCCAAATACCACCAGCTCGCTCAATTAATTCCATTTTTTCTCTCACACCATCTGGCGATAGCGCATATAGAAGTCTCGATCCATCAAGTGGAGGTATTGGAATAATATTAAATACAGCAAAACCTAAATTCACTAGTACCATCTGGCGTAAGATATCACCGACAATCCCCGGATCATACAATCCACCACCGAAATGACCTATCAGAAAGAAAATGAAAGCCAAAATAATATTCGTTAATGGCCCTGCAATCGCAACCAATGCCATTCCCCATGCTCCACCTTTTAATCTCCTTGTATTTACAGGTACAGGCTTCGCACCACCAAAAATTGGACCACCCATTAGATACATTGCAAGTGGCATTATAACAGAGATAACAGGATCTAAGTGTTTAATCGGGTTAATCGAGAGTCTTCCTTCATCCTTTGCCGTAGTATCACCTAAAGCATATGCCACTAGGCCATGCGCAAGCTCATGCAAAATCATTGACACTAAGATAACACCTAGTACAACCAGTAAAGCTCCTATATTGATCATTCCACCTCCTATATACTTAGTTTAAGGATACGACCTCAAGTGTCATCGGCAAAGCATCTGCATTCTTTACTTTTAATTTCTTCTCTGTTCTAGCAGAAAGTTTTAGCTCAGACACCATTCCATCGATATTTCCGGTCGCAATTACTAGCTTCGGCTCTATTTCGCGCACTGCACGGACAGAAGATGTACAAAGAATATCAGAAATACCCAAATCATCTAATCCCTGCTCGATATCGCCAACAATACCGATATGTATACCACCGACCTCGACATCGTAAATTGTCTTACCAGAAAGTGCAGGGGCCTTATTATCGGCTTCACCATCAGCAATGTCCTCTGCAGAGGATCCCTTCACAGGTGTAGCAATGCCACGAATTGCAATATCTCCAATTTCGAACTCACCTGGACCATTTATCAAACCAACTTCTAAGTCGCCGTTGATGGTATATTTTTCAAAATTTATAGTAACTGACTTGTTCTTCGTCGTAATAGTAATTTCATCTGGTTTTTTGCTTTCAATTTCAAACATTTTGCCTCCTAATGTGATTCTTTTATGATTTTTTCTGGGTCGTAGATCTCAGATATGTCCATTTCCATCAATTCTACAAGGAAGCGATCCTTCACACTTTTACGATAGGTGTAATCACCTGTACTCATAATGACGTAGTTCAGTGGTTTTCCAATCTTTTTCTCAACTACTTCCGCCCAGTGAGTAAGCTTCTTCGTCTTATCATCTCCAATAATAAGCATATCGATACCCTCCTCGCCAGGAACACGGTTCGTCACGATTAAGCCATCAAGAAAATTCTTCACAGGCTTCACATAATCTTCCCAAGAAGTTCTCTTCACCTCAACATCTTTTACATCACCAACTTTTGCAGAGAAAATTTCACCTAAAGCATGTGCAAAAGGGTGCTTCGGATTCGCAGAATAATATACCTTATTATCATAAGTATCATTCTTAACAATGCCGATACCCTCGAGATTGATTAATTCCCTTCGAACGGAATTAATCTGCTCCTCAATGACGCGAGTAATCTCTCGAACGTAAAAAGATTTGGTAGTGTCTTCAAAAAAAAGTGCCAATAATTTCGTTCTAGTCTTAGAACCGAATAATTTTTCTAATGAAGTTGCGTTTTCCTTAGCCATCTTGAATACATTTTAGCACGTCATTGCATACTTTATCAAGTGGAAGCCATATAATTTTTTTATTTCTTTTGAACCAAGTAATTTGACGCTTTGCAAGGTGCCAATCATCAAGGATAAACTGTTTTTTCGCTTCTTCCTCAGTAATATCACCTTTCATATATCGCCACGCAAATTGATAGATGTTACTTTTCATCGCCTGGCTTCCCCAACCAAAATTTTGGACCAAGTAGTCAGTTTCTTTGTACAGCTCTTGAGTAAATAATTTATTCGCACGCAAAGTGAGTCGTTCTCGCAACTCGTCTGGTTCCCATTTAATGCCAAAAATAACATACTCTGGCCTAATTTCTGCTCTATCTGAACAATTTATTTGTTCAATTTTTGCACTTTTGTCATTCTTGACCTTCTCCCCTGTTTTCCCTATGAAGTGATAATCGTACACCAAGGCATCAACATATAGTCCCGTACCACCAACTACCATTGGTACTCTGCCTTTTGCTCGTATTTCTTCTATTTTTTGCTCCGCATATACCTTCCAATCGGCCACGGTGAACCTCTCCCCTGGTTCTACTAAGTCTATCCCGTGGTGCGGAATGCCATCTTGCTCCTCTGCGAGAGGTTTCGCAGTGCCAATGTCCATATATTTATATATCGCACGAGAATCGGCCGATATAATTTCTGCAGCAGGACCAGCTTGGCCCTTAAATGGAACTTGTTCTTTTAATTTTTTTGCAATTTGAATAGAAACACCAGTTTTTCCCGATCCTGTTGGACCAACAATTACTACCACCGGACCATTATAGTAATTGCTTGAACAACTTTTTTGCATATTACAAATTCTTGATAAACTTTGTAAGTGCGGACATTTTAATCTTTTCTTCTCTCACGCCATTCTCTGCTTTTTCATCATGAATACGAACACTTACTTCGTTATTTTCGATATCTTTCGGGCCAACTATCATTACGCATGGTATTTTCATTTCTGTCGCACGTCGAATCTTCTTGCCAAGCGATTCGCTCGAATTATCGATTGTATATCGAATAGGATTATTCGTAATTGGCTCATCTAAGATGATCTTATTTAATTCTGTCTTTATATCTGCAACATAGTCAATTACTTGATCATTCACTGTAAGAATGCGTACCTGCTCTGGCGCACACCAGAATGGGAACCAACCAGCTGTATGTTCAATAAATACACTCATGAAACGCTCGATAGAGCCAATCAACGCGCAGTGAACCATGACGGGGCGCTTCTTTTTTCCATCTTCTGCGATGTATTCTAGTCCAAATCTTTCTGGCTGTGCATAATCTAACTGTACAGTAGCTAATTGCCATTCACGATCAAGTGCATCGACTGCCATGAAATCCATTTTTGGACCATACATAGCAGCTTCGCCTATGCCAATGAAATAGTCCATCTCATATTTGTCAGCCATCTTCTTGATAGAGTCTTCGGCCTTTTTCCACATTTCTGGAGTTCCGATATAGCCATCACCATCATCGCGGAAAGAGAGACGGAGGCGAAGCTTCATGTTCACTTTTGCATACAAATCCTTCGCGCTTTCAATTAGTTCGCCGAAAATTTCACCAATCTGATCCTCTGTGCAGAAAACGTGACTATCATCTTGTGTGATCGCACGTACACGAGAAAGTCCACCGAGTTCGCCTTTGCGCTCGTCACGATAAACCATCGTAGTTTCCAAATATTTCACTGGTAGCTCCTTGTAAGAACGTGGCTGAGAAGCAAAAATTTGAGCGTGGTGTGGGCAGTTCACAGGTTTCAATGCTAATTCATCGCCAGATTCGGAACTAGTAAACTTTAGAAGCTCTGGGAATTTTGCGTAGTGTCCAGAAGTCTTATACAAGTCGACTAATGCGATATGTGGGATACAAACTTTTTGGTATCCCCTGTCTTCGCGATAGCTTTGAGCAAAACGATTAAGTAGGTCGCGTAAAATAGTTCCACGTGGGGTAAATAATGGAAGTCCCGAACCAACCAAAGGCGAATTACAGAACAAATCTAATTCTTTTCCAAGTTTGCGGTGATCACGGTTCTTCGCCTCCTCCTGACGTTTCAAATATTCTTCTAACTCTGCTTCCGTTTCAAAAGCGACACCATAGATGCGTGTAAGCATTTCCCGCTTTTCATCACCTCTCCAATAAGCTCCAGCGACTCGAACAAGCTTAAAAGGTCCACACTCGCTTGTATTTTCTACATGTGGCCCCTTGCAAAGATCGGAAAATACGTCTCCAAGATCATAAAAAGAGATTTTTTCATCTTCTGGAAGTTCATCAATGAGTTCTTTTTTGTAATCTTGCTTCTCCGAAATCGCCCAATTTAATGCTTCTTCTCTCGTTACCTCACGAACCGTCATCGGAAGCTTACGCTGAACAATACCGCGCATTTTTTTCTCAATTCTACTAAGGTCAGATTCTGATATTTTTGTCTTTCCAAAATCTATATCATAATAAAATCCATTATCAATAGCTGGACCAATACCAAATTTCGCATCTGGATACATACTCTTTACTGCTGCAGCCATTACGTGTGACAAGGTGTGTCTCATTTTTTCGACAAAATCAGAACTATTCATTTATATTCTTCCGTTTATTTTCTTTTATTTTATCACATTTTAATCTATTTTCCCGAATTCTCTGAAATAGAATCGAGAAAAGATTTAGAATCTGGATGAGGAGTAATATTACGTTTTTTTAGATCTTTTTCTTGTTCTTTAAGGAAGAAAATCATAGCCTCGTTAAGATTTTTGTAAGCAATTTGCTTTAGCTGCGACCATTCATCTGGCAAATCATTTCGACCAATTTTGTCAGAAATGAATATAATTTTATCAAAATCAGTCATGCCCTCGTGTGGAATCGTATGGTATCTGATAGACTGGCAAATTTCATCGTCCAAGTCGAACCATTCCTTCGCTACTACAGCACCGATATCCGAATGACGATAGTTTTTCGCTTCGTTCGAAAGTAATTCCAGATCTAAATTATACTTCTCTACGAAATACTTTTCTTGTTCTGGAGATAAACGCTTCGCTATGTCGTGTGCAAGGCCGGCAATGTAGGCTTTTTCGTAATCTAGACCATAGTGTAATGCTAAATTCTTTGCCTGATTAGCGACCAAAATACTATGAACGTAGCGTTCTTCATCTACTGACTGGTGTAATTTTTCTCGTATTTGTTCTTCTTTATCACTTGCAAACATTGATTCATTAATTTTAATGCTGTGTGACACGGAATTTAACTCTGCAACTCCACCCAGAGGTAAAATCATGCGTGGCATACTATGACCAAAGTTCAAGTTATATGCAATTGGCAATTGATGCTTTTCTGCAACATCGCTCAAGATAGTTTTATACTCGTCATAGTATTTCTCATCCATCGGTTTACCAAATAATACACCCTTTACTTCATTGAAAACACCGTAGTTTTCGAGCGATTCTATCATTTTCTGAAAGATATTAGGCTCTGGCTGAGCATCACTAGGCTCGAGCACCAGAATTTTATCTTTCCATTTTTCTAGCGAAGGAAAAACGGAGAATCGTGCAAAAATTTCATTCATCTCCACAGGAAAACGCTCTTTTAGTAGATAATCTGACAATATGTCCAAACAGCCACCCAACAATTCGCCTTTAACACTTTTATTTGGGCCCATAAATTCAATTCCGTGAGACTCCTTAGCCTCGATAAGTGGAATACCTACCTGATCTGGACCAAATTCCGTACGTGACCTATACCAAATAGGGCTTAATATAATTTCATGACCTCTATTATTGCTGAATAAACTATTTATACAATCTCGCGTGTATTGTGGAACCGCCGGGCCAAGCTCTGCTACATCTGGGAGTAATGCTGGCCCATAATATGTAGCCAATCCTAGCTTGTTTAGTAATAAATGATTCGTTGTTGAGTCTGAAAAACCCATGAAAATCTTCGGATGTGATAAAATCAGCGCCTGAAACTCTTCATTCATCAAGAAAGGCAATGTACGAAAAGCGTCTTCCCCGCCTATTGCACACCAAATCATGCTGACACTATCATCTTCAAAGGCTTTTTTCAAATCTTCAGCGCGTGCTTCCGGGTGTTTTTCGAGATATTCCATCCCTTTTCTAGCATTTGGCATATACTCGAATTCTAGCCCAAGCTCTTGCAATCTTTTTTCCAATAATTCCTCTTCATGTTTAATAAACGGCTCACCGAGCAGCCCTCTGGATAATGACACTATTGCAACTTTATCACCTTTCTTCAGCATCTTCGGCTTCAACATACGCTCTCCTTTTATTGTCTATTCTATTATAACATCTCATAGCTATTCCCTTGTATAAGAAAGTGTGATACAATGATTAAATAAGGGTCGCTAGCTCAGTTGGCTAGAGCGCCTCGTTTACACCGAGGAGGTCGGGGGTTCGAGCCCCTCGCGACCCACCAGTAAACTTAAGTCCTTCAGGGCTTATTTTTATTTCTTTTTTAGATATACGTTATAATAAAGATATGGTTAAACAATCGCACAAGCCAGAACTAGAAAAGCCCGGAGACTCGTCTAAAACCACCCATAAAATCTCCTTTCAAAAGCTCTTCTACATCTATATTTTCGGTTGCGTATTTGGTTGTCTTTATGAGACTATTCTGACATTCTTCATGTATCTCATCGGGAAAGGTACTATCGTCATTGTAAGCCGTAGTGGGCTACTTTATGGTCAGTTTAATCCTGTTTACGGTTTAGGCGCTGCATTGATGGTATTTTTCCTTGGTCGCAAAGATTACAAATGGTGGCAAATTATTCTTTATGGAGCACTTATTGGTGGAATATTCGAGCTCGTAATGGGTATCGGGCAAGAACTCTTCACTGGGACAAGCTCATGGAACTATAGCGATCAACCTCTCAATATCTTCGGAAAAACATCCGTGCCCATTATGTTAGTTTGGGGCCTTATTTGCTATGTGCTGATGAAACTTATTTATCCTCTGTTCAATAAACTTTATGACAAAATTCCAAGAAAGATATCTAATGCTGTTTTTTGGGTTCTTCTAGTGTTT
Source organism: Candidatus Nanosyncoccus sp. (assembly GCA_045597305.1). GTDB lineage: Bacteria > Patescibacteriota > Saccharimonadia > Saccharimonadales > Saccharimonadaceae > Nanosyncoccus. The sequence continues at coordinate 21,916 of JAZLJF010000024.1, forward strand.
ATGATTATCGATTGTATCCTCTCTTTTTCCGCAGTCGTCCGAATGAATCTGCGACACCACGATCAGCCAGCGCTGACGCCATACGGCAAATTTTTAGATACCGTTTATACCGACGAACGCATTTACCGATCTTATACCAACATGGAAGAGCTCGACCACTAATTCTGCTCTTTTGTCGATTCTTTTCGCTTCAAAATGACAATGTTCCCCATGACGACTATCATCGTAATAATGACGAACAAATAGAAGCTTATTCCTCGATTAAGAAGCATTGCAGAAGATAATAGCTGTTCCCCAAAAGCCGTTCCATATAATGTTAAGAATATGCTTTCGCTTGCGCCAATAGCACCTGGAAGTGGAAGACCAGATGTCGCCAAAAATAGAACTGATTGGATATTAAATAGCTGCACAACTGTCATACCAGAAAGACCGAAGGCTTTGTAAACGCAGAACGGGATTAAATAGAATACAGACACTTGAGCAAATGCTCGACCCATAGAAATAATAAATTCTTTACGATGCGTGCGAATATAAACTGCACCTTCTTGATAACTATCGAGGGCTTTGTCAAGAGATGCTTGTCTTTCTTCGATCTTCTTCACTCCAATCTTCTTCAAAATCTTCATGAACCATCCAGCAATCATTTTTGCAATTCGATTCGAAAATACGCAGAATGCCAATATTACTAAAGCAACCCCATTAATGATCATGCCAATCCGAAGAAGCCATGCGACTGTACCAGTCAGAAGGGTCGGATCAGTGAACCACATCACAACCTGAGAAATAATGCCAATAGTCATCACTGCTATTTGAAAATCAAGAATTTGCACAAGGACTGCAAGAGTCGCCTTCGACGCAGGTATTTTTTCCTTTGACATATAATAAATTTCCACTGGCTGTCCACCACTTGCTCCTGGCGTCAAAGCACAGAAAAAGAATTCTATCATCGTAAATTTTAAAGATTTCCAAATCGAAATATTTTCTCCGAAGGATGCTAAGATTTTTCGGACATTTTGCGCTTGAATTAGAAAATAGACTAACATTAGCAATATGCCAAGAATAACATACCAATAATTAACCTTCGATAGTGCATCAATTACACCGTTTATATCCTGATCTTTAAATATTAACCAAAACGTCAGCGCTATCAATATAAGAAAAATGATAGCATATCTGCCCATACCATTGAAAACACCTTTTTTCACTTGTTTCTTTTCTCGATTTTTCATCTAATGTTTCACCACTTTCTTCGTCACATCAAAATTTTCCATATAATGACCTGTCATCAGCCTTATCTGAGCATAAAATGCCGCTGCAGACTGATACAAAATCGCCACAAATGGACTTAACACCCATTGCAATACCATTCCAACAGACTTCATTCGATTATATTTCTTCGGTCTTGGCGGAAGCATGCGTAGAGATACGAGAACCGTCACGACTAAACCTATCGTCGCAAAGAGCTGAATCCAAGAGACAGTGATCGGCAAATTATACGTTAATAATTCCCTACTCTGCGAATTTACAATCATTGGCACCCAACCTCCGAATGCAACAATTGGCGACATTGCCGCAAGTGTGACATGCCCATCCCACAGTCTCCAAAACTTCGGGAAAAGAAACCATAGTGGCATCCTACGACGCTTACGATTCACCATTCTCACACCAACATACGCGACATCGCTCGCACCATAATCCCAACGCCTCAACTGTATGAACTGAGCCTTCACAGTCTTCATAAAACTTTCCTCAAGCACTGCATCCTGGTAAATCGGCACTTTTATAGAAATAACATCGTATTTTCCACGAAAATGAAACAGACTGCGCCAATATTGATGTCCGTCTTCTACGATGGTACGCTTGCTCCAGAAATCCATTTCAATCAGTGCATCAAGTGGCTGCGAATGCGATGCAAAATTGCGCAAAAGGTGAGGTCGTTTCGTATTAATCACATTGAAAAATGAATTTGATACAGCAATAACACGCATCGGTGCACTTGCATCCCAAATGTTATTTGTAAAAATAGATACTGGCTGGAATGCCATGCGCTTACGATTCTCGTGAACGACAAATTCATACGCCACATAATCAAGATATTTTTCACTCATGCGGTTATCAGAATCAAGTGATGTGACTATAACATTTTCTTTCTTGATGCTATTCTTCTTAACATACTCTGCCAACTTATATCCAGCATAAGTCAAATTCGGACCCTTCCCTTTTATTTCATCTGGTAAATCTTTTGGATGCATTACTGGGACAAAATCATAGAACGTGTCCTTGTAGCGACTCTTCAGCTCCTCAGCACATTTTGCAATTTCTTCACCTCCGCGTTCTTCGTAGCCCATGAAGAAAATGATCCTTTCATTCGGAAAAGAAGTATTCTTCACGGCCTCCACAGTAGGAACCAAGGTCTCCATTCCCTCGTTATACGCCACCATGATAATTGCATGATAGACGTTATCTGGATCAGGATAATCATCTGGCGATACGATCATTGCTCGAAGATTCTCGACGTGATCGTCAAAAACATATTCATCGGTATTTTTATCGCGTAGTTTTTCAAAACTTTGATGAGGATCTTTTAGATCAGCTAGCCTCTCACGCCAATTCACTTTCATTGCACGTTGTATTTCCTTGTAGCCTTGTATTGTGCGCACTGCAATTCCGACTGCTTTTACGAGAGTGATCGTGATAATAATCAATAAATATATTGCTCCCAAAGTCGGAGAGATAAAAGAAAAGACAAATAGCATCACGATCATTAAAATCGAAGTTAAACCTGGCAGAATCTCAAAAAAACGATACCATCCAGTTCTCTTTCCGAGAGGGATTTCTAAATCGTCATCATTGTAGTCCATTAGTTTTCCCCTAACAATCTAATTGCAACAACTAAGGCACCGAGCAGTAACATAAAAGTCAACGATATAAAGGCCTTCGCTGTATCAGCACCACGTCGTTTAAAAAGTTTTACAGCGATGAGATTATGCAATATCCCAAAAATAATAGCAAGCATAGGAAAAGTGAGCATATTTGCCCAACCACCATCACGATAGCCAGCACCTGTACGCATCTCCGTCAGACCTTCCCCAGCAAAGCTACCTATATCACCATAGCCGACTTTTACAATAGCGGAAGATGGAGACAAATTAAAGATCGAAAAAATAAAAAAGATCATCGAACACACAAAAAGCAATATCATAAGAATAAGCAAACCTCTGTGCTCTCTATAAATAAGCCCCAGGTCTTGTTTAAAATTTTTCATACTTGCCTTTCTATTATACCACGAACAGAATAGGGTGCCACCCCTTGTAATTTTTGAACTTTTATGATATAATAAAAGTATGTATCCTTTTTTAAAGCGATCTTTTGATGTCTTTTTCTCTCTGATGGGAATTATTTTTCTTATCCCTTTGACAATCATTATAAAAATTGCCTATATTTGTAGTGGCGATTTTCATAGCATTTTTTATACTCAAACTCGTATTGGTAAAAATGGCCGTTCTTTCAAAATTTTTAAGTTTCGCACAATGATACCAAATGCGGACAAAGCGCTCAAAGAAATCCTTCATAATCCCAAATATAAAAGAGAATGGAAACTGTACCATAAGCTAGAAAACGATCCACGTATCACAAAAGTTGGTCGTCTAATTCGTCGTGGATCGATTGATGAATTTCCACAGATGATTAATGTCCTACTCGGAAATCTTTCCCTTGTTGGTCCTCGACCTTTAATACCAGGAGAAATTGAAAGTTATAATGGGGAGAAGGAATTGTACGAGAGTGTAAAGCCCGGTATTACTGGATGGTGGGCAGTTAACGGCCGTAGCAATATGGAATGCGGGGCACGTTTAGCTCTAGAGTATTACTATGTCAATAATCAGTCCTTTTTATTGGACTCAAAAATCTTTTTTAGAACCATCGGCGCAATTTTCTCAAGAAACGGCGCTAAATGATCTAGTCACCATTAATGATTTTTTTAGGATTATTAATGAAAAGATCCTCTATTAATGATTCGTTTTTTATAATTTTCTTAAGCTTGCGTTTTGCCTTTACTAGATTATATTCTTCTCTCTCATGATGGATGTCTGAAGCAAGACAAAATATTAGATTTTCTTTCAATAAAGACCTAAGCGTCTTTTCTTCCCTTTTTCCATACTTACCAAGAATAGCTAAATAGTCACCTTGAAGTATACAGCCCATCTTTGTTAGTTCGGAAGCATACTGAATATTATTCTGAATATAGGCATAGCGTTCTGGATGGGCAATTATTGGAACCCATCCATTACTGATTAACTTGAATAGTGTATCTGGCGCACTTAAGTCCTCGTTCTGGACTGGTAGCTCTACCAAAACATACTTCCCATCACAGAGAGACAATATTTCGCTAGAATTTTTTCTGCTTGATCTTTTTTTATAAAATGTACCTAGCATTTCAGGAAGCTTCGTATCAATATAAATTTCATTTCCGAGAAACAGATTCACTGGGATGGCACAGTCCCTCACTATCGCTTGTAGCTTTTTGAATGTTGCTTTTTTCTCCTTATTACCTGCGTCATATTTTGTTCCAGTGATATAGTGTGGCGTAAGAATAATATCAGTAACTCCATCTGAGACTGCTTTTTTGACAATGTTCACACTTTCAACAAAATCCTTTGAGCCGTCATCTACACCGGGCAAAATATGACAATGAATATCTATCATTTATTTTGTATAATATTCGTTTGTATAATAAGACGAATATGTACTACCTTTCTTCGCCTTAACTTTATTGATCACGACGCCAGATATCTTTGAATTCACTTTTTCAAAGTTCTTCTTCACATTTTCAAGCTGGTCAATTTTCGTCTTATTAGAAGAGACGGTCACAATATTCGCATCCGAATATTTACTCATCACAAGGGTATCTGAAAGACCAAGAGCAGGAGGGCAGTCGATAATGATGATGTCGTATTGTTTTCGCAACTCCTCGAGCAGGCGTTGGTTGTTTTCTGAAGAGATGAGCTCTAATGGATTCGGTGGAGTAGGACCAACTGGAAGAAGATATACATTTGGAATTTTTGTCTCTTTTACATAGACATCCTTACTCATAAAATTCAACATGCTAGAATCACTGCCCTTTTTATAGCGCAAAATATAATTCGAATAGCCGTGCGTAGCGTGATTTTGTATATCGAAAATGTCATGCTGACGACCACGACGCATGTCGCCATCAATAATCAAGACGTTTTTCTCGTCCTGTGCAAAAGCAATAGCGAGATTCGCAGCTATAAAACTCTTACCATCGCCAGGCTCTGGAGAAGTAATAAGAATTACTTTTAGTTCCTTATCGATTGAAGAAAAAACCAGATTCGTTTTTATCGACTTAATCGATTCAACAAAAGCTGACTTTGGGCTGTTCATAATTACTAGATCGTCAGTGATGTTAGCGTTGCGAATACGGTGACGTTTCTGATCCTTACTCTTACGTGTAGTTTTTTTCTGTACCATATTATTTTTCCCCTATTTTTCCTTCCTATTAATCGCAGGTATTACACCGAGCACAGTAAGACCGACTCTATCTTCCACAGAAGCTGAATTCTTAATCGTATTATCGAAGTAGAATTTCAATGTCACGACCGAGATACCAGTTATCAACCCACTGGCAATGTAAAGGAGCAGTTCTTTTGTCTGATTGACGTTATATGGTGAATCTGCCAATGAAGCCTTTTCGACAATTTGAACGTTATCAATCTTATAAAGCTGCGCAATTTCTTCCTTGAAGACATTTGCAAGCTCAATAGCAATACGTTGTGCCTCAGCTGCGTCCTTATCAGTCACCGTGACATTGATAAGCTGAGTATTCGTCGTCGAGCTAACACCAATTTTCCCCGCTAGTTGCTCAGTAGACATTTCCAGATTGAGATTATCTTTGACTTTTTTCAGAATATCCTGGCTCTTAATTATTTCTGAATAGGTTTTTACGAGGTTATTTGAAAGTGTAACATCGGAAGTGGTGATTTGTGTAGCATTTGCCTCGGAAATAAGAACGAGTTTTGTATTTGATTGATACATTGGGACTTTTATGTTATTAGAATAAAAAATTCCGCCCGCCACAATAAGCGTCAAAAGACCAAAAACAATGTAGATTTTTGAAATTATATAATGAAATAACTCTTTAAAATTAAAATCTTCCATTTTCCCCTCTACTAATATAATCAATCCTTATATAGTTATATTTTACCACAAAGGGATTGAAATGTCAATAGTGATAGAATTATTTTGACTAATCTTGTTTAAATAAATCTTTTGTATATACTTTGCCTAAGACATCATTCAAGGACTTCTCGACACGATTTGCGACAATAATGTCTGACATCTCTTTGAACGCCTCTAAATCATTAATAACCTGGAAACCGTCAAATTCAGTACTATCAAGAGTTGGTTCATAAATTACTACCTCAGCATTTTCAGCGCGAAGACCACGTATGATGCCCTGAATAGCCGAGGAACGGAAATTGTCTGATTCGGCCTTCATAGTCAACCGATAAACCCCAACAACGCCTGGTTTTTTCGACATGATTTCATCAACGATAAACTGTTTACGAGTATCATTTGAATTAACAATAGCTTCAATTAGATTCTGAGGGACATTAGAGTAATTCGCAAGAAGCTGTTTTGTGTCCTTTGGAAGACAATAACCGCCATACCCAAAGGAAGGATTATTGTAGTAATTGCCTATGCGTGGATCTGTGCTCACTCCATCAATAATGTTTTTCGCATTTAAGCCTTTAACAGACGCATATGTATCGAGCTCATTAAAGAAAGCTACCCTGAGCGCAAGATAGGTGTTTGCGAATAATTTAACAGCTTCAGCCTCTGTGCTGTTCATCAGAAAAACAGGTACATCTTTCTTTTCAGACGCATCCAATAGTAAATCTGCAAATCTTTGAGCACGCTCACTCTTTTCGCCAACAATGATACGTGATGGATGCAAGTTATCATATAAAGCACGTCCCTCCCGAAGAAATTCTGGAGAAAAAAATATATTCTCAATATTAAATTTCTTTTTTGCCTGTTCAACATAGCCGACAGGTATAGTAGATTTAATCACAATAGTGCTTTTTTCTGGGTCGCAGATTTCCTTGGCCTTGACGATAATATCTTCAACAGATGAAGTATCGAAAAAGTTTTTCTTGTCATCATAGTTTGTCGGTGTTGAAACGATAATATAGTCTGCATCTTTTAATGCTGCTTCGTAGTCCACTGTTGCGACGAGATTAAGCTGTTTTTCCTTGAAATATTTTTCAATATATTCATCAGAAATAGGAGAGATACGTCTATTGATCATATCTACTTTTTCTTGGATAATATCCAGAGCAACAACCTCATTCTTCTGAGATAATAATGTCGCCAGAGATAGGCCTACATATCCCGTGCCCGCAATTACTATTTTCATGTATAATATTATATCACAATTTTGCCCTTTTGGGAAGAGCCTACGGCTATTATTTGCAATAAAACTCTTCGTACCATTCAGCAAAATTTCGAAGACCTTCACGAAGTGGTGTAGATGGTTTGAACCCAAAGTCTTTTTCTAATGGAGTGGTATCTGCATATGTCGTCGGCACATCACCTGGCTGCATTGCTACTAACTCTTTATGAGACTCGAAATCATAATCCTCTGGAAGAACCTTTGCGCGAATCAATTCTTCCTGAAGAATTTGAACAAAATCTAATAAGTTTTCAGGGCTGCTATTACCAATATTGTAAACTGCGTAAGGTGGAATTGGCAGGCCGTCTTCTCCAGCTCCTTTTTCTGGAGCGCCTTGCATGACACGAATAATTCCCTCTACAATATCATCAATATAGGTGAAGTCACGTTTGCATTTCCCATAATTGAAGATTTTAATTTTTTCGCCTTTGATCAATTTGTCAGTAAAGCCAAAATATGCCATATCAGGGCGGCCAGCTGGTCCATACACCGTAAAGAAACGAAGCCCAGTCGATGGGATATTATAGAGTTTGCTATATGCATGGGCCATTAATTCATTGCTTTTCTTTGTTGCGGCATAAAGGCTGACTGGGTTGTCAACATTGTCTTCTGTTGAATATGGAACCTTTTTGTTCGAACCGTAGACTGAACTTGATGACGCATAAACCAAGTGGTCAACTGGGTAGTTACGGCAGGCTTCGAGAACATTGTAAAAGCCGATCAGATTTGCATTAATATAGGCATCCGGATTCGTGATCGAATATCTGACACCTGCTTGGGCGGCAAGATTTACGACAATCTTCGGCTGGTATTTTTTAAAGGTTTTCTCAATAAGGCGTTTATCCGAGATGTCGCCTTTGATGAATGTAAAATTTTTGAATTTACGAAGATTTTTAAGACGATATTTTTTGAGAGAGACATCGTAATAATCATTCATATTATCAATCCCAACAATTGTGGCTTTCGGGTTTTCAGAAAGCAAACGTTTTAATAAGTGATAGCCGATAAAACCAGCTGAGCCAGTTACAAGTATGGTTGTGTTTAGTTTTATGGTTGTCTTCATAATTATAATATTACCACTTATTTTTTATGCTTAAAATGTATTTTTCCGCGTAGCCTTGTTAGGAATGCAAAATCCTTCTTGAATAATATAAGATCGGTAAAGAAGGTGATAACGGACGCAACGAGAAATATAATTACGGCATTGGTGCACCATGAAGTTATCGAAGTAATTTCTGGAAGATTAATTGAGCTACATAAAATAAAAATAATAATTGTCTCTGCTATCACTGCTAAAATTTTCTTGATAGAAACAAATAGATTCCTACGAATGACATATTTATTTGTATGATAAGCAAACTCTACCGTCCTGATTGTCATAGCGACAATTGTCCCGATCGCAACGCCTTCGATTCCGAAAAATGGAACTAAAACCAACGAAAGAATAATGTTCGAAAAAGCCTCGACCCAAGCACCTTTTCTAGTTTCCTTAAAATGTCCAGCAGCCAATGTCGTCGAACTATAAGGAAGTCGTATTGCCCAGATATATTCACTGATGACAATTAAATATCCAAAAATCGGACGGATATAATTAGCATCGGTTACTCCACGAGTATAAATTCCAATGAACGGCGTAATAAGCAACATCGCACATGTAAAGACGACGGTTGTTATTGTAAAGTATAATGTCTCATAAGTTGAAAACTTTCGACGTAAATTTTCAGTCTCGTTTTTCGCTATCATATCGCCAAAAGAAGCATCAATGCCATTATTAAAAGCCTGAATGAGCTGTTTAAGTCCTTTTACGACAAGCATATATACAGCATATACTGATACCTCAGCAAATGAGCAAAATAGCGTAATAATTGTAATATCTGTATTATCATGAATTACGGCTGCTATATGTTGAGCTAAGCCATCCCATTTTTGTTCTAGCTTGTATTCGCTTTTCTTGTGCTCTAATTTTATATTGTATTTTTTCTTGACATAGAGATTTTGTAATATAGGACGCAATACTAAGACTAGTGAACTGATTAATTTAATCAAAATGATTGATGCGCCAGAAGCTGCGAGAAGTACGATAACAGCAATACTTAGAATGTATGTCAATGTTTGAATGAGTGAGATAATGTAAGTCTTTTGTTCGGACTGTAAGTACAAACGATAAGTCATACCGAAAAAATATTCGGCAAAAGTGCTGATACCAATTATTGTTACTAGAGATATCGTGAAGAGAGTATCAAACCCTTCAGCCACGAAAGGAAAAATTAAACACAATACAGCGATGTAAGCAATGAAGATTAACGCAATTTTTTTAAAAAATCGTTCCGATGTGCTCAGGATTTTTGCGATTTCTTGATGATCTTTTTTTGCTACAGGTTTATATAGAGCTGACTTTACGACTGGGCCAAAACCAGATTCAAGAAGCGCTATATATGCTAAAAATTGCGTAATGGAAGAAATTAAACCATTTATATCAGACCCAAAATTATCGATGATAATTTTGGGAACAACAAAGCCATATACTATTGCTATGATTTGTAGTAATAGGTTGGTCAAGATATTATAAATGGCTTTTTTACTTCGCATTGTTCCCCTTTTCAACTAAAGATAAATCTATCATGTTGCCGAGCTTAAGATTCCACTCTTCGTTGGTAAATTTTCCAAAACCTGCTGCTGGATAGAAAGTCATTTCCCCAAAATATATTTTTTGGTCTACTTCATAAAAATCTACGCGCAAAAACGGTATATTTTTTGATAAGATTTCTGCCTTCCTAATCATCTCATTTAATTTCTTTGGAAGTTCTATCCTTCTTGTGTGATCTGGTGGACAAACTACTTCGCCCAGATCGGTTAATTTTCCGTTTTTGTCGTAATAGTTTGCATGATGGTCTGTTGTTCTATCGAAATCGATTTTGAAAAACTCTACTTTTCCATTAAAACAAAAGAACTTATAATCTCTCAATTCTGACGTCTTTGAGTCTTCCATGTATTCTTCAATTAAAATTCTTGGTTTTACATTTTTGTATGGCCATTCGCGGCCAAAACAATAAAAATTACGTTTTAATGATTTATTAATTTTCTTTTTTGCAGTTTTAATATTTAATTTTGTTTTATCTTTACATATAACTAATCCACCAGAGTCGTGAGTGCATTTTATAATGAATTGATTTGGTAGTTTGTTGAAGTTAATATCATCAAAATCATCATAAACTCCTATTGTTGGAATAATGTAATCTTTTCCGATGATGTTTGCTACGTAATCTTTTGCTGCATATTTATCTACCATTGTCGTATAAATATCTTTGCGGTTATTGAGTTTGAGCCATTGGAGCTTTTCGTTGAAGGTTTTTGGATTTTTGAGGTCAAGTTTTTTTCCAAAATGTCTTCGATACATCAAAGATAAATAATAGTCGTCCGGCAGCATAAAGCTAAATAGCAACAATACTATCGTTGGATTGTGTATTATCTTATCTAGACGATGCGTTATTTTCATTTTGAACCCCTCCTCTGGCCCGAATGTTTTTCCATATTATATTCTATTGAAAAAAACGGATTTCTCCATACATTATTCCCCAATATTCCTAGGTCATGTTTTGATAATTTCATTTTCCATAAAACATAAGGAAAAGAAAGTTGATCACGCCCACTAGAATTCTTCAAAAATTCTTGATACCATTCCTGCAATATTGTTTTTGCAATATTATTTCTTAGATCAAATACTAAAATTGTTGCTTCTAATAATCCGTAGTTTTCCGGCATCCCATTTTTACGATATGCATCTAATTGCTGTTTAATTTTTTCAGGGTTCCCTTTTTTGAGCAATGTACATGCTACCCCTTCTTCATATATACAACTCCTCTCAGAATGTTCATGAATTGCTATTCCAGCCTTCGATTTCCTAGCAATCTCACAGAGTTTTCTTGGATCACCTACCACCCTCACGTTTCCATCTACATATATTGCAAAATCATAGTTCGGAAAAAGCTCAAATGGATGCATTTTTATATATCTATTAGCTAATGTGCCGTTATCAAAAGTTCCTTCTATTGGCCGTTGCTCCCATTTTGTTTTTCGTTTTGTTCTACTTTTTTCATCACAGAATGCCACATAATCGCACGTCGTAGACAGTGGCTCTAGCAAACTATCATACCCATTAGTAATACAAGTGTACACTACGACTTTTTGTTTACTATCGATCAATGTACCAGTATTATAGAAAAATCCATTTGCGTGTGATAGTTTTTTAATTTTCTTATTTACAAAGTGATTTTTTAAATTCTTCCCATAGTTCTTAAAATCAAAAGCTTTTACGATTATTTTTCCAATCTTATATTCTTTTGACGATTTTAAATCAATAATCTTATTATTAACATGTAAATTGTATTTCTCGATATTGTCAATTAACTCATCTTGTTTCATTGTATTACTCCTAAATCGATCATTAGTTTAATTCCATAGACTATAAAACACATCGAAAGTATACCATATAACACTATTCTATGATTATTATTTTTGAATGCGAAGTCATTTATTGAATTTGGAAGCAAGGTAATTACCGGGAATGAGAAAAAGAGAGAAATTCTAAAAAACTCTGGCAATACTGGCATCATTGACATAGCAAGACAACCCAATGCCAATGACCAAAGCGGAAAGCTATCTATGTTTTTGTCGTGTTTGTTTTTGTGCCAGAGGGTTAAGAACAAACACGCCGCAAAAATGCCAAAATACACTATATAGACATTCATCTCTGCACTATATGTATGACCTTGATACCAAGAATACCTTCCAAATGAAACAACCGAGAAAAGTAAATCTCGAATTATACCGCTCGTAGCCGAGATAATGAGTGGCAAGAAAATAAGTGGCAATGCAATCCATTTTTTGATTTTTATTTTCTTAAAAATTGGAAGAATCAAAGCAACAAGTGCCGTTTTATGCATTAAAGCAGCTATAATAATTGATAAACAAGCTTTTAAATTTGATTTTCTTCTATATTGTATATATGCAAATATTACAAATGCTAGAGCCAATGAATGCCTAACTATGACAAATGACCAAATAAAATGGTGAAGACAAGCAGCAATTACGAAAGAAAAAATTGGATTTTTTGATTCGTTATATATAAGACTTCCTATTGCGGCAACAATTGGTATCGACAAGATTGATAGGCAGAATGTATAGTCACTGCAGAATAACATTGCTGTTTTCATAATTAAAAATGGGAGGAATTCAAGGTCTGCCGCATTACAGTAACCTATAATCTCCAGATAATTCATACTCTTGATTTCCTCAAACATCGAGTAATAAATACCTGTTAAATCTGAACCAATATTAAACGGATTTTTTATGGAAATTAATAAGAACAGAATAATAGAACAGATAATACAATAATATTTCTTTTTCTTTTTATCGATTGGCTTGATGATAAAACCGATCAATATAATAGAGATAATGGATAATAAATAACCTATCATTTTTTCGTCCTACATAATGTGTACGTTATTAGCGATTTTACTTGCCTTCTGTATCTATTCCTGATAATAGCTTTTTTCGTTTTAGCATAATTGGAACTACCGCCTTCCATATGGCTAACCTTTAGTTGTTCGGCATAATTGATGAGATATCCTTTTTTGCATATATATTTTGCAAGAAAATCTTCCTCAAGATACATGAATGTACTTGACGGAAACGCAATATCTTCACGATGTATCCAATTTTTTGTATAAATTATGCATGCTCCAAATGGTACGAAAAATGATTGTGCGTTCGAAGTTTGTTCTCTGTTTTCATAATAGCGTTTTAGCCATTTTTTTTCTCGCTTTTCTTCTGATTCTATTAATTTGCTACCGATAAGTGGACAATATGATATTACAATAATAAATGTCTTATATAGAATATTTTTAATCGCAGTAGTATTTGCTAATTCTTTATCTCGCAATGGATTCTGATGCTGTCCAAGTTTATTTATTATATCCGGAGCAATAATTGCTACGCTTGCATTTTTTTCCTCAGTTTTAATCAATTTCTCAATGAACATGCTATCACAAAATATAGTATCACTATTAGTCATGATTATTGTATCCGCACCGCTATTTTTCGCCAAACTATATCCGATATTATTTGCTTTCGAAAAGCCATAATTTTTATCCAACAGAATGACGTCAATATTAGGCTGATTTTCGTACTTTTTTGAAAGTTTTTTGCCACTTCCATTTGGGCTAGCATTATCTATTATTAATATTTTTAGGATAGCATTTTTTGTATTCTGTGACAGAATGCTTGCTATGCACCCCTCAGTATCACTCATATTATTGTAATGCAGTATAACAAAAAATATATTTTTCATTTTACATTCCCTCAAATTCCTGAATAAGCTGCGTTATATAATCGGTTCGACCTGTGAGCTTGTTGTATTCTTCAATCACTGTTTCTGCATGATTCGCAATGTCACTGTTCGAAAAATTATTTAGAATATTCATTAGTTGGTCAATATTGTCATAGAGGATGCCATTTTTACCGTTAGTTATAAAATGGCTAGCACTAGTGTTTGAATATACGATTGATGGTATTCCAACACTCATCGCTTCAAAGACTGTCAATCCTGCAGTTTCATATGCCCTAGAAGGAAAAACCAATGCTTTTGCCTTTTTCATATACTGATAAATTTCTTCTCTATTTTTCCAACCGACAAAGCTAATTTTTGGATAGCTCATTTTTAAACTTTCAAACAAAGAACCATCGCCAATTACTAATGCCTTGCTTTTCGTCTTATCCATAGCTTCACAAAAAAGATCAATTCCTTTGTCTTTTTCTAGACGCCCTACAAAAAGAAAATACCCATTTTTATCCGGATTAGTCTTTTTTCCAAGCCTATCTACTGGGTTTAAAATAGTCTTAACATCTACTTTATTATTCAAATTTCGAATAATGATATTCTTACTAAAATCTGAAACAGCAATATATTTATCTACTTTTTTTGGTACTTTGACGATTTTGTTTTGAATATACATTCTCATAAGTCTGAAAAGCTGAAAGCCATAACTTCTTGAATCACAATTTCTGAACAAATATTGCCACGGTCTTAATTCTGCGATTTTGTTATGTTTAAAATCATAAAAACCACCATTTGGGCAAACCAGAAAATAATCATGTAAAGTTAGCACTGTCTTAAATTTCATCTTGAAAGCGGCAGAAAAAACACTACTGGATAGACATTTTGTCCAACCATGATAATGAACAACCGTTTCTTCTGAGTTCAACGTGCTCAATAATTGAATGAGTTCTTTTTTTGCTTTTCTGTTGTAGAGATTATTGAGCGCACCTTTGATCTTGTTTTTGCTTTTTAGTGATTCGCCTTGTTTTGTAGAGATGTATTTTATTCCAGTAATATGATCTTTCGGACTATATGTACCTGAAAAGAAAAATACATTTAGGCCTTCTTTCTGAAGAAGCTCTGCAGTTTGAATTGCAACTTTGCTTGCTCCACCTTGGACGAAATCAAAATCATTAACGATAACAATATTTTTTACCTTCATCTCTTCCCCGCTTTCATACCAAAATAGCGTGCGCCCATGTCAAATGGGAAGCGGAAGAGGAGGTCGATGCGGAAATTTTGGAGGATTCTTTTTAGGACATATTTTGCCAGGGTGGCTCCGCTGTTTGTTGTGCCGTATTGGTCTAGATAGCTGTTTTCTTTGAAGAATTGACCGGTTAATTTGTAACGATCACGAATCTGTTTTAGGGTGAATTTGTGGGAATGAAAAACTTCAGCTTCTGCGACGTAGGCGATTTTTCCGCCATCCATGATTAGCTTGTAGGCAAAATACATATCTTCGGAGATTGGAAGTTTTTTACCGTCGTAACCTTTTAGGTCTTTGAACTTTTTGGCAGAGATTGCGCTAGCTGCATCCGAAAAGAAGAACGTTTTTAGGCCTAATTCTTTGAGATCCTTCCTCGAAACGATTTTACTTGTTTTTGGATAGTTGCATTCGCGAGTATATTTTTCAATATTGCTATATTTACTAATTTGGCGAGCATATGATGCGTCAGCACGACTTTCTACTATTGGCGTGGTTAATTTTTTGATAAAATCTGGATCTTTTATCTTGACATCTTGGGTTAAGAAAACCAAAATATTACCATTTGCTTTCATAGCAGCATTTTCACGCGTCAAGCTATGAGAGAATTCTGATTTTTTAATTGCTTCTACAATTACTTTTTTGTCTGTATTGGCAATTTTATCAAGAAACTCTTCGGTTCTATCAGTGCTCTCCGTCAAAATATAACGAATTTCTTTAATATCAACAGATTGGGCATTAAGCGAATTATGAAAGGTCTCTAGATCTTTTTCAGCATTAAAAAGTGGGCAAATTACCGTCACGGAAAAATCAGCACCCGTCCCATGCTTTAAATGACTCATACTATATATTGTACTATATTTTATCAAAAATTGCAAGTACAACCAATTTCCATCTTTAGATTATTATGCTATAATAAAATCATTAGATGGAGATTTCATGACAGATAGCAAAAAGACTGCGTCCGGTACTAATAAACGTACAAAGAAAGCCAGTTCTACCGGAAAAAAGACGACCAATGTAGTTGCAAAAAAGAAAAACAATTCTAAGAAAACTACTAATACACCAAAAAAACCTCGTACGAAGGCTTCTCATTCTTCTAAGAAGGCTATACGAATAATTGAGGTCGTTGATTCTTCAGATAAAGCAGTTGAGACAATCACTGCAGAGCTAGAAGCAACGACAATATCAACCCCAGATGAAGTCGACACAGCTGTCCAGGAGCAGTCTCAAGCCGAAACAGGGGTGCAAGATCAAACACAGACTGAAGCACAAGAACAAGCCGAAATCCACGTACAAGATCAAGACGAAATTGATGCTCAGAGCCAAACTGAAACCGATGCCCAGGACCAAATTCAAGAGGCAAAAACAGAAATAGTGCAAGCCCAACCCACAGGAGAATCCGACGATTTGACTGATAGTAAAATCGAAGAGATTATCGGAATCGTCGAAAAAAATTCTAGTAAGTCCACCCCTGCCGACACCTCAAGCTCAGATTCAAAACCAGGCCTAGCACGAAAAGTTGACTCGCGCGAGCAACGCATTCGTAGAGCTCTCCCCTACCGCATTATCAGTCGCGTTCTTTCAATCCTTACAATTTGCACTTTTGAGACATTTCTCGTGCGCCTTGCTCTCACAAATGCAGTTCCTGCAAAATATATTTTCCCAGCAATCGGCGTGAGTACCATTATTGGCATTATTATTTTCGCAGTAACGCTCAAGAGAAAAGCACACCTTGTCACTCTTTCAATTCTTAATGTCTTTAACCTTATCTTTATCGTTGCCGGCTTTGTCGGATTCTTGGGTATAAATGACCTAATGAGCTTTCTTGATAAGAACCTTGGCGAAAAGACCGATTATATCATCTACAATGTCTTCGTAAAAAAAGACTCCGATTACAATTCCTTATCCGATGTTAGAGGTAAAGATTTTCATTCTATTTCCGACTTCACTGATACTGCGAAACTAGAAGAAGCAGTTAATAGCCAGGCAAATGGTTTCGTCGTTTATGAAAAAACTGTAATTTCTATCATAACCTCTGCAACTAAAGATCCACAATATATTGGTCTTCTCAATACTGGAACTTACGAATCCGCATTGTCCTCCACAATCGACAGCCAGGCTTCAAACACTAATACACAGAAAACAAAAACTAACTACGAAGAAAAACTCAAAATTATCGGAGAAATAAAAGTCCCAGCCGTCAAAGAAGAACGATCCCATATATCGAATTTGACGAAACAAAGCTTCGTAATGTATCTTTCTGGCATCGATACTCGCTCTGGCCGAATGGACAGCACAAGTCTAAGCGATGTGAATATTGTCATGGCGGTCAATCCAAATACTCGCCAGATCTTACTCGTCGCAATTCCTCGTGACTATTATGTCATGCTTCATGGTACAAGTGATCTTCCAGATAAACTCACTCATGCTGGCGCATTGGGCGGTATTAATCTCTCTATGAGCACAATAGAGGATTTACTCGATTTCAAATTCGACCATTATATACGTGTGAATTTCAATGCTGTAATAAACCTCGTCAATTCAATTGGTGGAATTACAGTAAATTCCGATGTCGACTATGACATTACTGCATGGACTAATAAATCTTGTATCTTCCACCCTGGAAATAATGAACTTGATGGCACTTGCGCACTTGCATTTGCTCGCGAAAGATATGCCTATGCATCAGGTGATCGTCACCGTGGTGAGAATCAAGAACAAGTAATCCAGAAAATATTCGACAAAGTTGCATCATCGAAAGACCTTGTCCTAAAATATTCCGACCTATTAAACGCCCTCTCCGGCACATTCGAAACGACGCTTTCGACAAGCGACATTACAAGCTTTGCTAATATGCAATTAGATGACATGAGACCATGGAACATCTCGACCTTTAATCTCGATGGTACCACCGGCATGGCGCTAACCCATAGCTATCCAGGTCAATATCTTTCTGTAATGTATCCTGACCAAGGCATCATTGACACGGCGAAAACAAAAATTCAGGAAGTATTGACTGGAACTACAGAAGCTGATTCAGAACAGCCGACAATTGAAGAAAACAATGCAAATTCTAATTCCATGGGTGTACAGATAAAATGAACCTTCTCTATCTCATAATCGTATTTTTCGTGTCAATGGTACCACTAATTGAGCTTCGTGGTGCCGTGCCTATAGGTGTAGGTTTAGGCTTACCAGAATGGCTGACACTCCTACTCGCCGTAATTGGCAACATGATTCCAGTTCCGTTCATCTTTCTATTCTCTCGACGCCTACTAGAATGGGGATCAAAGAAAAAATGGAGACCTCTCAATAAATTTTGTAATTGGTGTCTAAAAAAAGGTAACAAAGCCGGTAAAAAACTTCAAAATTCCAAGAGCATCTATATCGGTCTTCTCTTCTTCGTCGGTATTCCACTCCCCGGAACTGGCGCATGGACAGGAACACTAGCCGCATCATTCCTCGATCTAGACTTCAAAAAGACTATTCTTTCCGTCAACGGAGGTGTACTTCTTGCTGGAATAATAATGCTAGCTATCTCATTCGGATTCTTCAGTATCATAGGATAAATGTTTTTTCTTTTTTAATAATTGGCTGGACATTTACTGATTTTGTTCGCGACTGAAGGGCTGACTGGACATTCGCTAATTTTGTTCGCAACTGAACTCACGTCCGAATTTCAGTAATAAATCCAGTCGGACTGCGCCGGTATTACAGTACCGTACTCGTCCGTGGATTTATCACCTTATTCGGGTTCGTTCACATCCGAACAAAATCA
>JAZLJF010000025.1:0-2927 GCA_045597305.1 Candidatus Nanosyncoccus sp.
GACGAATCATATTCATCAAATCAAAAATCAATGTTCTTTGCCATTCTGGGTGAAAATACAACTCTATTTCTTCCAATATGATATTTACTGATTTATAGCAAATAAGGTCTGCGTCAGAACCTGTTCTAGAATTGGATTTAATATTAGAATCAATATTTGACAAGTGGTAAACAATAGCGCCAATATTATAGAGCTTTTGTTTTTCTCCAGAACTGAAAGTTGAGAAACGAATCGGTTCTTTCTGTCCGCTTGCCTCAAACAGGATATCCCATGAATAAATGGCTGGCGGCATATTCTCCAAGTCTCTTAATTCACTTGCATGATTCTCTTGCAAATCGATAATTTTCATCTTTTGAGAAGGACTCCAAATTCGCTTCCCTGCTTCAATACGTTTTAAATGATTATACGTTTGCCTAAGTTTTAAAGTAGTATGAGATTTATTGCGCCAGTCGTCTTGCAACTTTTCAAATGCTCGATTAGTTTCTTCATGTGATTTCGACTTCGTCTTTAAAGCCTTTTCTGAAAAATCTTCTTTGATAAATGATATTAATTGTTTTTCAGGATGGTTGTATTTGTAATAATTATCAAAAATCCGTATAGTTTTATAAAGCAAATAATGTTTGCACAACAATTTTTCATCTGAAGTATTTGAGACTGGCAAAAAGAAATCTTTATGGTTCATAGACAAACCACGATCTTCTCGCTTCAATAAATCATAAATATGATCTACATATTCCAAATGTAAAATTTGGCTTAATCCGAAATCTTTGAATAATTCCCATTTTTGATATAAAAATACATCTTCGGAATGAGGCAATTCAATTAATTTAGAAATCAAAGCAGAAATGTCGCTGGTCGCAGGCAGAAGATTGTTGTTTCGCGCCCAATTTAAGGCTGTTTGATAGTATTGCTCATGCTTTTTAATATAATTGTCGTATAAATAGTTTAATGCAAGATAATAGCCGCTAATTCTTGACGACTCGTCAACGGTTGGGTGACCTTCATTTTGAAACAAACTAAGTTCATCAATTTGTGCTTGAAGTAGATTTGTTCCTAGATTATCCCTAAAATATTGTTCAAACGTAACCTTTTGCAACTTTGAATAGCCTACGGTATTCAGGCAAATAGCGGAAGCTTTTTTCCCATTAACCAATTCATTAGCCATATCTGATTGGAGATAAATCGAAAGCAGACGTTGCCTCGAGAGAGAATTCTCATTATTGACATCGATATCTCCATTAAATCTATATGGATGTAAACTGATTGGTACTTGATAACTGTCATTCTTATGAAAGATATGGTGAAGCCAGCAGTTTTCCGGATTCGAAAAATCAGCATTGGAAAACTCTTCGTGATAATCCTCTACGTTATAGGCATATAATGAGTAATTAGAAACCAAGGTGTAAAAGAATGCCCCTTTTACTTCTTCTTTCGATAATGGGGATTCTATAATTGTGTGGTGGTCACCATTATTTTTGTATTTAAACACTTGAAAATTCGCATTTTCTTCCTTAATTCTATAAAAATCACCATTATATATATAATAACATTCAGCACATACACCTTCTACATATTGCAATTCATGATTAGGATTAAATTCATACTGTTTTGAAAGGTTGTTTATCATCCTTAGAAAAACCTCAACCAAAGAGCTCTTACCATCTCCATTCTTACCAACAACAGCTGAGATATTAATAGAAATCGAATCTCTTTGAACACCAACATTAAAAAAATCATCATTCAACGAATGTAAGTTTTTACTTGCAGGTTCTATGTCTTGTCCATCCTCAGATATTTCATAATCATGACATAAATAATAAAAAGTCTTCTCTTTTAGACATTTTTTAATGTATGTTTTACAATCCTCTAAAATTCTGATTGCTAATATTTTAAAATTGTTTGAAGTTATCATTGCCATGATTGTTATTTTGTTTGCTTTATTCGTTTTCAATACCCCAAAATAATAACACTGTCTTCATTCCATCACAGTTTATTTCTGGCAAAAATACAATTTATTCCGATGTTTGCATACAAACATGCATTATTATTTATCTGGTTTTTGACCATACAAGCACCCTAAAACCACATTTTACCCCAAATATCCGTGAAATCTTCACAAAAATTCAAAACATAATTGAATAATCAAGATTTTTGTTTTACTTTTGCGCTCAGATTAAAAATCAAAAATACGATTGGAAATATGATACAGGATTTCTCAGTTAAGAACTTTTTCAGCATACGCGAACGGCAAACGCTCAGTTTCGTGCCAACCAACGACACACAGATGCGCGACCATTACGTCCACCAAGTGGTCGAAGGTACCGAACTGCTGAAAATAGGCATCATCTACGGCAGCAACGCCAGCGGAAAGACCACCATACTCAACGCCTTGTCGTATTTCAGGCAAATCATGACCGAAAAGCCCGAATCGAAATTCGACGGCATGGACTTCTTCCCCTTCCTCCTCGACAGCCATAGCAAGGACGAACACTCGGAGATGAAGATGACCTTCTGGCTCAACGGAACCCGCTACGTCATCAGCGTGGAGTTCGACAGCACACGCATCTACGACGAACAGCTCATTGTCTATGCCAGCGTGCGCCCTACCCTTCTCTACAAGCGCAGCTACCAAACCGATACCGACCACAGCATCATCACCTTCGGGCAAAAGATAGGTATCGACAAGGACGCGCAACGCGCCATAGCCGGCAACACCACCAACAACTGCTCCGTGATGGCTGCCTTCGGCTTGTCGAATGTCAAGACCTCGGCCTTAAACCAAGTTAACGACTTCTTCTATTCAGGCATGCAGCCGATGCTCAGCCCGCGTGACACGCTCACCTACGATGTGAAAACGGAACTGCGCAACGACCGCGAGGGCAAGAAAAAGAAGTTCCTGCTGCAAATGCTCAAGGCCAGCGACTTCA
>JAZLJF010000026.1:0-87126 GCA_045597305.1 Candidatus Nanosyncoccus sp.
AAAGCGCCCGGTCGGCGATTCGTCGATCGCTTCCTGCGTTGAACGTAGCGTCACACCGCATTTAGCTAGGATAAAGCCAATATCATTGAAGAATGACGTCATATTGCGTGAGATACGTGAGATATTGTAGACGATCACGTGATCTATGTGCCCTTTGCGCTTAGCGACGGCTCCTAGCATTTTCTGGAGCTGTGGGCGGTGGGCAGTTTTGGCCGAAATGCCGGCGTCTGTATACCAACCAATAATTTCTATGTTGTTTTGATTTGCGTATTTTTGTATTGCAAGTCTTTGATTTTCCAAAGAAGCGCCGTAAGTCTGTTCTTCGGTCGAGACGCGAGTGTAGCCGAACGCTATACGTTTTACTCCATCGTTCATTAACACCATACTATACCACCTTTTCGTCAGAATGGACTATTTTTATATCAATAAGGTCGCTAGCTATGCGGTGCATTAGTCCGATTAGGTTGGCAAGCTCTAGATCTGAGATTTTGTCGGAGTCAGCTTTGCCGAGCAACTTACGTGCTTCTTTTGTGGAGATTATGATCTCGTTTGAACACAGGAAACTGTCTTTGTGTTTCTGTGCTTTCTTATATACTCTGGGCATTTGTGGGCCCTTTCGTGATTTGTTGCGCCTTTGGGTTTACCGTGGCCCGAAAGCGGTGTACGCAAGCTTGCCCACAATTGCTCGCAATTCTGACGTTAAAAAGCCCCTATGATAAGTAGGGGCCGCAATTAACTAGTTCCAATTATACCACTCATGGTTATATGAGCCAAGCATAAGCGGTTTGAGGGACTTTTGACCGGGGACTTGAAAGTTTTCCACAAGTAAGGTTAAATACGGGAACCTTGCGAGAACATCGCAATTAATTTTTTCGTTAACAAAAACCTAAATCTAGGTGCGTACCTTATAGAGCATAAATCTTCTCGCAAGGACTAAGGAGTTTATATGAGTAAATTATCTACTAATAGTCTAGAGGCCGTTCAGAAGCCACGTAAATGCCCTAAATGCGGCAAAATTTATTATGGTTATCCGGCATTATCGCGTGATGACGATAAGACCGAGATTTGCCCGGAATGCGGACTAGAAGAATCCCTCGAGGCGTTTAAATATTGTCATTATATTTCTCAATAAGCACCTGCCTGGCATTAATTGCCAATTGCTGTGCGATCTTGCCACTTTCTTCTATGTGGTCGTATTTTTTATGAAAAATATTAAACGTATATAAATCACTGCCAAGGCAATAAATATAAATATTATCAAATGTTTTATCATGTACAGAATTAACTACTATATTGTTTAATATTTCTGGCAACTCAGCATCTAGAATAATATTTTCATCAAAGATAAATAAATCATTCTCTTTGAAGATTTGATAGTCTTTATTAAGCTTTTGAGTTTTTGTTTTTACGGCCGTATATATTTTTCCTATATCTCGATTAACAACCGGATGCATAAGGAAGAATTCTTTTGGTTTACCACCCAATTCTCTAATACGTTTTAAAGCCTTTTCTTTCTGAACATTATTTCCATATGCATATTGTCTACTATATAAACTATCAATCTCTCTAGATTTCTCGTTTTCAACACTAGTAACTTCTATGCCTATGTCGGCACCTATATTCCTCAGATCAGGCTTTTCGCCATCAACCGAAAGATTGTAAAACTTTTCAGGAAAGAAATGTTCTAGAATTAACTTCGCTAATGTTTCCCAATATTCTTTATCTAGTTTTGCTGGTAATGGTTTTTCTGGATCAATAATGATACGACTATTTTTCATTAGCTTTTATATGCTTCATTTGCGTAATGAGTGTTAATTACGTTCATAACAGCCAAATAATCATCAGGCTCTATTTCCTCAATATCGGCATTGTCAAATCCCACTACAAGAACGTGTTTTAGATTATCGAAGCTATAAATTTTTTCCTTACAGTCTCCGACTAGGTTTTCTTTTATTCTCTCCGTCTTAGCCAACAATAACAACTGCTGATATGTTTTGTCGATCTTTTGCGTCTGTCCGACAGGATGTGCATAATTAAAATGCTGTGTTGGTGTCAACGCAATAATGTTTTCGAGATAATAACATATCTCTGGAAAATCTGATTCAGGAAAAATATGATGCATCTGTGTTGCTTTGTCATTAGCGTGAATATCGCCCTGATATTCTGGCTCTGAGTTTCTGTAATTATCATTAAATATTCTCAAGAATCGTTTGGCTTTTGCAGATTGATAGTGGTAGTAAGCAATATTAACCTCGACTGGATGAACCTCTAGATATTGTTTTCTAGTAACACCTTTTGGTTTATTCGCATAAATATCTCTAAAGTTGTTGCGATTATACATCAGCATGTCGTATGTAATGATATGTTCAGAAATATGACCTCGCTCCGTTCCCAACGCGTTTCTTTCGTATGCTAACGGATTAATGACTTTTGCAAAAATACGACCGCACTCAAGTTGACCGTTTATTGGTGTATTTTCAATAATAAAATCGGAATATGCAGTTTTTACTTCATTATAGGAATCCTTATCCTGAGATGTGAAAAACCTTTCAAAATCTAAGATTAAGCCGCTATCTTTCAATACTTTTTCAATATACCTGCAAAGAAAAACAAGTGCGTTCCTTTCACGAATCGCAATATATTCCAAGATATCCCAACGGCCAATTCGGTAAAAATTTCTGGATCCTTGTTTTTCCTTTATTAGAACTCCGGCATTAGATAACATTTCCATTGGTTGTTGGAAAAATTTGTCATATTCGTTTCTAGCCGTCTCGTCGTTTACGCCTGGTTTTTTAAAGATTGAGAGGATATTATTGCGGGTATATTCAGAGTGCCATATATCCATGGACGTAAATAGCTCATTATCTTTATTGCTATTGAATGCGCAGATGCAATCAGCAATAATTGAGACTACATCTGGTGTGCATTTTTGATCTATCCAACGACCATTATGATTTTTTCGTAAATCATAGTCATTTTGATTTAGAAAAGTTGTAATGACATTTTCATCTATCATTTTTTATTCTCCTTTAATAATCCAAAGAAATAGACTGAACACGAATCAATATTGAGCGACCTAGTCTGGTAATTTCTAGCAACTTTATAAAACTTCCTATATTCGTCCGTAATAAAATAATCAAGTTGTTTCTTAGATAGCCTTATACCATTTTTTGGTATTAACACGGCGACAGAGCCGTTTGTGATGGTATTGATTGGTTTTTCTATCAAACGCGGCTTATAGGTCATATTTGGTGCGATATACACGTCATTGTTATTAATATAAAGCGTCGTCGTGAAGAGGTCTAAATCGTTTTCGGAAATATAAAAATCATATCCAGGGATATCTATAATGCCACTTCCATCTTCGGATATATTACGAGAACGTAGCACTCTGACGTCGGATGGATTCTTTGTGTTATATTTATTAGTTATTTGTCTATCTCTGAATACTTCAAAAATACCAAATTCCATTTTTCCGTATACTTTATCAAAATCGTCATCACGGTAAATAACCCAATATGGCATATTTTCGTCAAATATGTAATCTTGTTTCTGGACTTTATCAAAACCAGTCGTAATCGAAATAACTCTAGTGTTTAACGGTTTTACATTTGGATTAATCAGGATAGCGATAGTCTCAATAAGTACTCCCGGGAAACCTTTCTCGCCAAAATCAATGATGCAGTCAATGCCCATCTTAGATAGATACGAACGCGAATCAGTAAATTCTGGTGTATTCAATAAGAATTTAGGGAAGACAAATGATACGTAATTACCTAAATCGACAACCTTGTCTAGAAAGAATGAGCAAATATTAGTTGTATATATATTCTTTGCGTTTTTTCGATACTTTTTTAGATTTTTGTCAGCAGCCGGCACCTTAAAGAATGGTGGATTTCCAATAATGTAGTCATATTTTTTACCATTGAAATCATGTAGCAGAAAATCGTCATTTATAAAATTAACTTCAAAATCAGTACTTACTTCTTTCTTTATCCTTTTCATTATAAGCTTCAGCACGCTTAAACTATTCTTGTCAATATCTACTACATCCAGTAAGACTTTTTTATCTTCAAATCTACGCAAAATTGGCAATATAAAATTTCCTACTCCAACAGACGGTTCGAGTATTGTTATTGTGTCTGATGAGATTGACGGAATTTGCTTTAAAATGTCCGTGACTAGCGTTTTATTCGTAAAGAAAGCCGCATTATCTGTTCTTTTCGTATTCGCCAATTCAGCAATACGGCCAATAGAGGAAATAGACAAATTGAGAGGATTGTTTTTTACAAAATTGAATAAGTTTGCCTCGTCCGTCAAGTTATTTTCTGTTACGATTTTTTTAATCTCACCATTCGATATAATTGGGAAAGATAGGGCTTTATTAATGTTATCTGCAATCTTTTTAAATATAATTGTTGGGACAGCTTCGCCGAGAGATTGTCTAATTTTTATTTCGTTTTTCTTGAGAAAGGCACGCTTATCATCTGTGGACAAAGCATTTAATTCTTTTAAATCTTTTTCATCCCATTTAAATGATTCTGGGATTGTCATCATCCTCATCAATTCTCGAATACTAAAAACCCTATCGTCACTAGGGTGAATTGTATTCTGGCTCGCTAATTGATCGTTTCTAGTATGCACGCATGGGCCAACTTTATCCCAATATTGGCGTTTATATTTATCCCCCGTCTTTTGCTGATTAACGATTATTTTTCCATCAACAACTTTATGAGGCTTCTTTTTATCGTCTTTATTATCAAAAGCAGATTCGCCCTCTTTCAAATCTTTAATCCATGAACGCATGTGCTCAGGGTATACTCTAAACTGATGGTAAATATCAGACTCATCTATTTCGCCAATAACTCTAAGGCTTTTTAGCGAGCCAATTGTATCACGTAGAGTTACTTCTTTTTCTGGTAACGGGAAGAGCTCATAAGGAGAAATGTCGTCGGATATATCTTTTGATACGCCAATCACTAATGTTCTCTTTCTACTGGAACATGCACCATAATCTTTGAAATTAATTATTTTATACGCGAATGAATAGCACGGCCCTAAATTGGACTCGATAGCTTCAGATATTGGTTTATCTACACCGTCGACATCTGTACATATAGAACCCATGAATGCCGGAACATTTTCAAAAATGAAGAACTTTGGTCTAAGATTTTGAACTATTTTAATCGATTCGATAACTAGAGAATTACGTAATATTTCGTGATCGTTCTTTTTTAGGTTCGCAACAGACATGCCCTGACAAGGTGGCGTAGCTAACACTGCCGTAATTCTATTGATACCCTCTTTCTTCTTCCATAGATTCACTTCGTCATATAAGGCTTTTTGCACTTCTGGCGCAGTGATATCGCCACAAATATACCCACTATCATATTTGCATTTGTGGTTATATTTTTGAATATCTAGCCTACGCGCAATAAGTTCATTTGTTGCAACACATTCAAACCCGGCTTCTTTAAAGCCGTAGCATCCAACACCCGCACTACTGAATAGACTGACGTAGGTATCTACGCGCTGCATTTAACCTCCGAATTTGCTTAAATTACTCACTTTATTATATCATAAAATGCTACATTTTCTTATGACCGTTAGAGATAAACTTCCGCTATTAAATATAAAAAATCATACTTTTATTTTTTCGGGCATTTTTCGCCGTTTTTTCGCCGTTTTTCAATCATTTTGCTGTTTTCGTTTCACGGCGAATATCGCCGTCATTTAGCCGTCATTCGGCCATTTCGTCAGTACCATTTTCACGGTTGGCTTCAACCGCATTTCAACCGTTTACGACATCATTTTGCTGTGAGTTTTTAATGATATCAGAATTAAATATATATATAAATTGTTGCGCGATTACTTTTCGGAAATCATCGCTCTGTTCTTTTCCCTCGCGACTAATATCTTCTTTCCCGACCAACTCGGAAAGTCTATCAAACCTTTCAATATTTTTAAGTGGCACGTCTTTATATTTAGCATATTTCTGAGATTGCATAATTAAATCGTATAGGTATTTCGCATCAAAATCATCTGCAAACCAATACCTATATGTGGCAAAATCATTATCAAACAAATCGCTCCTATGCGTGACTCCGTCGCCTACCCCGGTCCAGCCACTCAAGAATTGAGAAATAAAATCTATGGCTCCATCTGCGGTTTTGATGTTTTTCTTCATATATGCATTTATTCCCTTTGTATTGCCAGAGAATATTGAACTATATTTATACAATTCTTTAGTCACAGTTCCATATTCGGCAATTGGAAGCTCATTCTTTTGCATTCTATCCTGAATGATCTTAATAATTTCTTGCTTATATTTAGAAAAGTCTTTCTCGTTTAGGGTTCTTTTACTGTCATCCTTTTCGTCACGATTTATAATATCTATACTACGAATAGAATAAGTCAAAGTCCGTAATGATACATTATTTGCAATTCTTAGATAAACCTCTAGATTGTTTTCTGAAGAATAAGGTTCACATAGCAATAACTTGTTAATTGTATGTAAAGCGCGCTCGATTTTTGTAAAGAATATATTACTTTTCTCATAGGCCTGTTTTTGTTTTTCCATAAAAAGAACAAGCTCAAAACACAAACCATATTTATCGAGTACACTCTCAGGGCTATCGGAAATCTTTTCCAAAAACCTATCTATCTGATTCGACGATTGTAAAATTTTTGCAATATCCCGCTGTATTATTTTCGGTTTCTTCATGATGCTAGTAAATACGCTGTCAGCCACATCACGTTTGCTTATTGTATAGGAAAAATATCTATCAAAGTATGCGGCGGAGCATATTTTTTTCATAGTCCTACTATTTTGACTGTTATCTCGAAAATCCGACCGATTATAGTATTCCGATTTTATGATTGGAAAAAGATAGCTAGCAATTCTAATATATTCTTCATTATTTTGAAAGATGTTTGAAATTGTTTTCTTCTTTTCTTCTCTAGATCCAGTAGAAAAGCTTACAGTTTCCATGCCAGAATAATCGGTTAAAATAGCTTTATTTTCTCTAATTATTTTATATAATTCTGGCTTAATGGCCTTTATCATCTCGAGACATATCATATCGAAGATGTTTACTTCATCTTTAACCATAGGCACGACAAATTCCATCACGTTCAAGAACCTGACAATCGCTCTGGGTGTATCAATATATTTTTTAATATCCTCGTAGAGCAATCCAAACGAAGCGTTCTGGCTGCTACCACTAGGAATTTCGACTTTATTTCGAGATAATATCTCATTTAATCCGCAAATCAACAAATCATCGAGTTCTGTGCGGTCTATATATGGCAACTCTAGTGGGATTTGAACAATTTTATCAATAAAATCCTTGCCTTTTTCGATTATGTGCAATTTGTCCAGCATCTCTGCTACAACTTCATAATCAAAGGCCAAAAAGAAAACTACACCTTTAATGTTCGCAACAGATTTTATCAGTTTAAAAGTATTTAGTATCCCCTCAGCATCCAGTCTATCTATATCATCAATAAAAACAACTATTTTTTTGTCAGTTTTTTGTATGTCTTTTTCTAAATCTGATTTGATTTTTTGATAGGATTTAATACCTATAGCGGAGACAAATTCATTTGAAGTTTTAAGTGCTGAGCCAAATGATGGCCTAAATAATTGCATAATTTCCGATAGGCTTTTAATTGTTGGCTTTATGTATTCTTTCTTTTTCCGAAGAAAACGTTTTATTTTATGGTTATTACAATCTTCCGCTAGCTCATAGAACAAATAACGTGCAACTTCTTTGCTATCAACAAAATTCCAAGGTGCTAGATCAATACAAGAAATTTTTCTACTGGCTTCGCTTTCTTTTAGCAGTTGCTTGATCATATTTATAACCGAAGTCTTACCATATCCCCATTTTGAATATAGCGCAATAACAAATGATTGGTCGTTTTTTAATGAATTGATGGCTTCAGCTATATTCTTTGCATAGTCATCTCTACCATTCAGCTTATTCTCTTCGGCAGAAAGAATTGGGGTATCAGAATTATAACTCATATCTTATATTATAGCACTTCTTTCAAGATACACCCCTGTTAGTTCAATTTCCCAATAATCCTTTTGCTGATAATTCTATCAAGACAAATTTTCTAAGTTTCATTACGACACTTTTTGCGACATTTTCGCGACAAAGTGTTAATAGTAAGTTTTCGTCGTTGGTTCCAGTTAGATACAGATAATACCCAGCTGAGCTTAATCATTGTCATTGTAAGCTCTTAGGGAGCTTCTTCATTGTCGTTGTTGCCGTCACCGTTCCACCCACCGGGTTGCTAATGCTCTGGGTTATATGTATTAGTTCTACTGATGCCGGGGATATAGTTAGTAGGATACAAAACAGTGATAATTCCCCTTACGCGGTAGAAGTCCTCTACGAGGATATTCCAATTCGATTGGACGAGGTTCACCATACCAGACTCACAATCATTATTATAAAGCACTATGCATATTTAATTTATGCTAAAATAATATCAAATGACTCAGAAAAAAGTAACCAAAAAGAATAACGTAAAACCAACCCGCTTAATAATTGGCGCTGTAAGTGTCGGCGTTATTGGTGTTAGTGGTTATGCTTTAGGGGCATCGAATAATCAAGATATTCAAGATTTTGAACCAATCTATGCAATTTCTTCTCAAGAATTAAAAACTGCTAAATCCACACTTTCTTCTTTACTAGTTAGACAAAGTAACATCAATATACCAGACTACTCGAGTACAAGCATGCCAGGATGGTACGATGCTGATAATGATGGCTGCCCAACTAGATACGATATATTGGTTAGAGATATAATAAACATAAAAAAGGATGACGCCAACTGTAAGATTAACTCTGGCACGTTGTTCGACTATTATACTGGGTCGCTTATAAAATATAACCGCCTTGTTGGCGGTGGTGGAGTCGACATAGATCATATTGTCGCAAAAGAAAACGCTTGGATTTCTGGAGGATACAATTGGGACAATGATCAGTGGAAAAGATATATTAATGATGAGGATGTTTTAATTGCAACTTCCGCTAAAGCTAATCGCAGCAAGGGCAATAAAGACGCTTCGGAATGGCTGCCATCCAATGAAAACTTTTGGTGCAAATATATAGTAAAACAAATCCAGATTAAAGATAAATATCATTTAAGTGTTTCTATTAGCGAAAAGGCTGCAATAGAAGATATATTATCTACAAATTGTAAAATAAAATAATATTATTTTTTGGTTTGGCTCGTCTTATATAGTTTAAAGATCATTTAGATTATTATTCTGGCTGTTCGTAGTAATAAGAATAGTCGACGCCTTTCATAAACATCTCACGGTCGTTGATTTTGTCGGTCAAGGCGCCTTTGACTAGCTTTTTTATCTCTGCACTATCAGTACAGCTGATTCTCATCGCATTTAGGTATTCTTGCTTATCAATTTTGCTCCAATCGACGCATTTTTGAAGATTCCTCTTTAGAATCATATCAAGCCAAATTCTAGTTGAGCGACCATTACCTTCCATAAATGGATGAGCAATATTCATTTCTACATACTTATTAAGAATTTCGTCAAAAGTTGATTCTGGCATGACTTCAATATCTTTTAGAGTTTGATCTAGGAATTGGGCCGGTGCGAACTGAAAATTGTCCTTAGCGATATTTTTCGTACGAATTTTACCGGCAAAATCATATAAACCACCGAAGATGAACGAGTGGATTTGTTGCAAGCCTTTTACAGTACCGGTTTCGATTTGACTATATATTGGACTATCAAATAGCAGGTAAGCTTTTTTCTGACTTTGCCCGTCAATGGTTTTATCAGAATATTCAAACCATTCAAGGAAATCGTCTGCTTTGACTGTGTGCAGAGTATGTGCAACCTTAGAGACCGTCGCCTGCTCTATACAATCTGTTAAGTACATTTTGCCGTCATTTGCTGTCATTTTCAGTTGTCTACAAATTGTGGACGACTGAAATTCTTCGTGTCTTGTCTTGAATGTATTCCAGTATTTTCGAGATTTTGCAGAATCAGCTTCATTGTTAATGGCAGAAACAACATCAACCGCAGAAAACCACCATTTACCAGTTTCTTCATCCCAAATAGCACGAACTTCCTTGTCATTATAGAATCTGATGGACATTTTGCTCATACTTTGGGACTCCTTATTTACTACTATAATTATATCACAAAATGCATATAATTTCACGTCTGGGGAGCCGTAAAATAGCCCAAAAGGCTAATTGCACGAGATTCACAGTACTAGAGTCGGATATGACCTTCTAACATTTGTCGAATATCTATCTTGATGATATAATATAAATATGAATAAAATTAATCTATTCATTACTGAAGCAAATGGAAATCTTTCAAATAAGAAGGTTCTCATTTTGGATGCTGTTAAACAGGCAGAAGAATACGTTTTTCCTAGGCTCAAAATAGATTGGGATATTGATGTCGTCATTACTAACCGTGTATATGAATTTGTTATTCCAGAAGATGGCGTTGGTGGCCGAACTTATGCTAGCGATTTTATTCTTATTAGTATTAACGAAGACAAGATCACTGAAAATATCTTGGCAGAAACTTTAGTTCATGAGCTTTGTCATGCTGCTAGATGGGGTAAAAATGATGAATGGATGAATACCTTATTTGATGGCATGATTAGCGAAGGTATTGCTACGTATTTTGAATCCGAATTTGTAAAAGATAAGTCAGAGAAACAACTTTTCCTAAAGACCGTAGTAGAACGCTCCGATGAAGAAAATAAAAAGATTCATGAAGAGCTGAAAAGTCAGATTAAAAACGAAAGATACGACTACCAGACTATCTTCTTTAATGGAAATGACAAGTTACCAAGATGGAGTGGCTATTCACTTGGATATTTAACAGTAAAGAAATATCTAGAAAAATCTGGCAAAACAATTGAAGAAGCATTTGCTGATAAATACGCAGACATTGAAGCGGTATTATAGAAAAAGGCCCGGGATTACTCTCGGGTCTTTTTTGTTGCATAGTTTTATGCGAAATAATGTGGCATCGCAAGACTCTTTTCATATACTGTTAGGTCAAGCCTGTCGTAATGTGCGGAATAGAATCCAAAGTTAATCTGCACCAACTTAGGACTAAGCACTCTTACTATGGATAAACCGTACTTAGGATCAGACAAATCTATGGTTGTAATATCGAGTTGTCTTTTCAAAGCTTCAACACTCCATTCGCCAATCCTTGCGAAATGTTCAGTTTTGCGTCCGCTAGAGAGCCACGACAGCATATCTGCATATTTTTCCATGTGATAAACTTTGCCATGATCGGTAGGAGTAGAAACTGACTTCGGATCAATCTCGGAATCATCCGGGTAATTGATGCAGAGCAAGAGATTGTATTCTGCCTCTTGCAAAGCCTTGTTGATAGCATCCGGAATATTCGCCATTTCGATTGTTGCTGCCGCTCCACTCACAAAGAACGGATATTCATTGGAAACGACAATCGCCTCAAACACCCAACCGTATCTAGAAGGCATTTCTAGAATCATTATCTTACGATTTTGTTTCTGCCAATATGAAATACGTTTTTTGGCGTGAATAGGCAAAATGCTTTCGGTGATAATATTCGGAGATTCATGAGAATACCAGTTTCTCATCAAGGCATCACGCTCAATCAATTCCACTAAAGCACGCTTCTCAGCTTCCTTATAGTTACTATAGGCCGCAATACCAGACAAATGTCCGAAATAGATTCGGTTTTCACCGGTCTTCTGTCCATAATAGACAATGTCTGATGGTACATAAACTTCCGTTCCATCGAACTTATGACCGAGAGTCCAGCTGATCGGCAAATCTTTGGTAAAATAGCTTACTCCGCACTTTTCTGCCTGCTCTTTGGTAAGC
This sequence comes from Candidatus Nanosyncoccus sp., assembly GCA_045597305.1. Taxonomy (GTDB): domain Bacteria; phylum Patescibacteriota; class Saccharimonadia; order Saccharimonadales; family Saccharimonadaceae; genus Nanosyncoccus. The sequence goes on from JAZLJF010000026.1 coordinate 11,887, forward strand.
GGAAAATAATCGTACGGATGAAGCCAACTCTTAAGGTCACTAGCTTTGCCGAAGTAGTCGGAACGAACTTGGCCAGACAAAAAGCGTTCATAGCCTTCAATTGTTGCTTTAAAAACAGCATCAGCATACGAAGGACTTGTTGCGCCGGCATACTGCTCGTTACCACATTCATCATGGTAAATCGTTGTGGCTCCAAAGAAAGATCCGTCATCTCCGAAGACTCTTGTCCAGATTTTCTCAACTGGTTTATCTTCGCCAACATTTTCTTCGACATAGCGAATCTTGTTGAATGGCTCAGTTTCCGTACTTAACGGATAGCCAATCGGTATCGAAATAATCGGCCAAATGTCATCTTCGAGTTCGAGTTCTCTCTTGAGCGGCTCATCCTGGACTCCGCCCATTTCGCAGGTACCCAGACCTTGTTCTGCACAATAGAGACTAATGTTCTCTGCAACGTGACCAACTTCGACTTGTGTCAGCGTGTAGCCACGATTTGCATATTTGAACGGTTGTCTCTTGAGGTCTGCAGCGATTACGATTTGGACAGATGACCCAAACGGCATCTCTTCCTGATTAAAACAGTATTTGAGTTGTTCCTCATCTACTTCAGAATTAAACAGAACGAGAGTGTCATTTTCCGCATCGTACTCGTAGTAGCCGGCCTTGAAGCCATCCTGGTCTTTTTCTACCAGCACATACATCCTCAAGGGATAAAGCGCTCCGCCACTCGGTACGACATGATCTTTGATGAAGTATGCAAAATGGCAAAGATTGCCAACCTGCTTAAGCGTGAGTTTCTTATCTGAAAAACTGCGACAAGAACGCCTCTTCTCTAAAATACCAGAGAAAAAGGTATTCTCATCTTTTTCAAATGAAAGAACTTCGCCGCTCTTAACAGGTTTTCTCGGACTAGCCGAATATTCCGCCACTTCATCTTGCGAAAGATTGCGATTGAAGCCTGTGGGATAGTTGCGAATTCTATGAAAATGAAGATACTGCTCCCTAGAATCAACAACCAGTTCAAGCTCGACAAGCTCCGATAAGATTTCGGAAACTTCATCAAGTGGCAAGGAAGAAAGCTCAGCAATTGCCTCGACAGTATTGTATCCGTTGCAAAATTCGAGAATCTTCCATAGTTCCTCGGCCATTTCTGGACCGATGTCGATCTGGTTCTTACAGTAAAGGAATCTAATTCTACCTTCGTGAGGTACTGCCGGAACCACTAAAATAGGGACAAAATCATTTTTCATAATGGTCACATCCTTTCTAAAACTATATTTTAAGGTCCCAGATATAAATCTTACACATATTATAACACATTTACTATAAAAATACAAAAAAGTGGCCCGAGACGAATCCCGGGCCTTGGCGAAGACTTGGCATGTGTGAGACCAAGCTTTTGCAAATTTGATTTACTGTTTGGTGTTAGTTAGCGGGAATTACTTTCCGCCACCGCCGCAGCCTCCGCCACCGCCTCCGTTACAACCGGAGCCGCCACCGCAAGAACCGCCGCCACCACCGCAGCCGCCGCCGCAACCAGAACCGCAGCCGGCTCCGCCACAGTTAGCTGCCGCACTCAGATGTGTGGTTTCATAAGGTGTACGAGTAATATTAAGAAGTTTCTTCATATCCGTATACCTCCTTTCATGAAAAGATGTATATGATAAACGATAGACAATCCTATCACAGCTTCCGAAGAAGCCCACACATATGTGATAGTTTACGATCATCAAATCGTTACCACCAAAACGGTAAAATCTTATAAAAGATCAACAATACTCTCTTGTCGCAATTAATTATATCATATAAGCATTATAAGTGCAAGTAGTTAAGTCTTACGAGTTTATCACGCATACAAATTACATTTCGACCGCCCAAATCATTGTCATTGTGAGCTCTAAATGAGCTTCTTCATTGACGTTGCTACTCGTTCCGTTTCACCCAGGATGCTAACGTTCCTGGTTGTATGTATTAGTTCTACTGATGCCGGGGATATAGTTTGTGGGATATAAAACAGTGATAATTCCTCTTACGCGGTAGAAGTCATCTACGAGGTTATTCCAATTCGATTCGACTTGGTTCTCATTTCCACAAGATGCAACAATTTTCTTAATAAACTCTTCTTTTAACTTTTCCGGCATTGCAGATATTCCGGTATGTGTTATTGCTTTTTTCTTATCATCGATATCCAATTCTGAAAGTTGCCCAAGTATCTTCATGATTATTTCTTTCCAATCATTTGGACATTGCATTCGTAATAGCACACACCATAGAATATCCGGCAATCTATCGTTGATCCACGATGAGAAAACAACGCCACCACCAGACTCGTTAATTTTTAGCATTGGTGGAGTTAATTTTTTTCCATTCTTGCCGTAGCTTGACAATCTGCTCTTGGCGTGCAACTTTGATTTATTTTTTCTTATATTGCTCATAAATTTTTATTTACTTTTTTATCGCTTATATTCTCGACATCGTTTACAAAAAATCCGAGTAGCTCCTTTTGCTTAGTTTTTTTCGTACCAAGATCTTTTCTCATCTCGTTCATAATATCTTCTATTAAAAGCAGGTTTTTCGTTACACCTTCTGGGCTGGTGGCATTTTTTCTAAATTGTACCCACTTTTTTACAACTTCTTTTGACCCCCACAATGTTATCTCTCGGGAGAAAGAAGATAGATCTTTTACCATATCTTCTTGATTATATGGCGTCTTCTCTGTTTTCATCATTAATCTATAGACCATTTCAATAAAATCACCGTACGGTTTTTCTCGTTTTTGTGCCAGATACTCTTGTCGAGCTTTCTTAAATTCTATTCTTTTTCCAACTATTGAACTAATGACAACGCTGATAATTGAAACTGTGCCCGCAATAATAGTGGTAATAACTACAGCATCCATACTATTTACAGCAGAAACCAAATTGACAAATGAACTTATCAGCCATTTGATAAAAATAATCACACCGACAAATAATACAATAAGAATTGCAAAACCAAACAGTGTATTCAATTTCGGATGTCTTTTCGAGAAAGGTGGTTTTTGTGCCGTTGTATTTAAGGCATTTTTCATAAATTAAAACTCCCCACTTTTTACATACTTTGCTTCTCTAGTCTCGCCCACCATATCGAGATATCCGTCATCAACTAACTTCTTCAGTCGTCTTTGGATGCTACGGCGATTTACTTCTGGCATCATAGTTTCGGCTTCGGAGATACTAATGGAGCCAAATTTTGACACATAACTTAAAATATCTTGGTCTTCGCGCTCTAGGGTATTTGCTTTTTTACCGAATAGAGCTAAATCTACCATTCTAATTTCCGCATCTAATACGTGGAGTGAGGTTAAGAAACCATCGGTAAAATATTCTAGCCATGGTGTTAAATCGGATTTTGAGGAAGTACCATAAGTTTTTCCGTTTACGAGTTGCAAAACTGAGTAGTAGGCCTTGCGATCCTCAGCGTAATAAGAATCAAGTACCAATGATCCGTTAGAATCATACTGGTTGAGAGCCAAAAATAGCGAAGTGAGTGCCCTAGCCGTGCGTCCATTACCATCCGCAAATGGGTGGATTGCGGCCATACGGAAGTGGATAATGCCTGCAATAATAACTGGGTGGGCATTAAATTGACTTTCACGGATCCAATCCATAAGCTCCGTGAGCTCAGCTTCGACTTTTTCTGGTTCTACCGCGGTATAGAGAATATCGTGTTTTTCATTCTCGATATAAACTGGGTTCTTGCGGATCTTTCCGTTACGAGTTTTATCAAGCAATCTGTCGGTTATAATACGATGAAGCTCAAAAACATCATCAAGCGTAATTTCTGCTTTGCCATGACGCCTTTTATCGATATAATCTAGGGCATTCTTGTAGTTTTGGACCTCAATTTCAGCATATTCTTCACGACTTAAAATTCTGTCAGAAGTAACTATTGCCCTAACCTCATTAACATTTAGGGGATTTCCCTCGATAGAAGTAGAGCTGTGGACTGATTCTACACTAGCACGTAAACGAATTGATGCTTCAGCTTCCGGTAAAACACGTTTACCACGAATCTGGTCTTTAATTTTTTCTATATCAGAAAGATCGCTCCTGATCTTCTCTGTGATGGTATATTTTGGCTTGTAACTCATGTTTATATTATACCACATTTACGACACTTTTTGCGACATTTTCGCGACAAAGTGTTAATAGTAAGTTTTCGTCGTTGGTTCCAGTTGGATACAGATAATGCCCAGCCGAGCTTAATCATTGTCATTGTAAGCTCTTAAGGAGCTTTATCATTGACGTTGTGTCTTTTCCGTTCCACCCAGGATGCTAATGTTTAGGCTCATATTCATTAGTTCTACTGATGCCGGGGATATAGTTTGTAGGATATAAAACAGTGATAATTCCCCGTACCCGGTAGAAGTCCTCTACGAGGATATTCCAATTCGATTCGACTTGGTTCACCATACGTGAATCAGAGTCAGAATTTGACTCTTTTTTAGTTATTTTGTCAATCCAGCCATTATTATATATATTAATTTTATTTATATTAATTATTTTTTTGCTTTGATTGCAGCTCGTACCAAGTATTTGTAAGGCAAGTGTTTTACTATATTTATGTACTAATTTAGATATTATTTCTTGTCTAATTTTCTAATACTATTAACAAAATAAACCGATATCAATAATGAAAATATTGTTACTGATATATAAAAGAATTGACTATTATCAAAAGTTGTCCAATCAATATTTGAAAAGCAACAAATAATACCTGTTGTTGCAGATCCAATAAAGTGATAAATAATTGGAATTAATAAATTATCCGTTTTCTTATAAAAATATGCAAAACCTAATCCCATCGAAAAAGGATATATGAATCTAAATAAGCATACTAAAAGACCTTGGTTTAATACACTTGGAACATGCCCTATTGCAAATAATAATGATGAAATAATTGCAGCAATCAGTATTCTATTCTTACTTTTTTTAAATACTTCATTGAAAAAATTAAATAGCAAGCCTCTTAACAATAATTCTTCTATTATTGCAGTTAATAAATAATATATTATTCCTTCTAATAATAATCTTATTATTGATGGGCTATTATTTAATGGACTATAATTAATAAAAAATTCTACCCCATAAAATATTATTACTATAGAAGCTAGTAAAACTGTTTCTTTTATACCCTTTAAAAGATTATCTTTTCTAATTTTAAAATCCAAATTTACTTTAAATATTTTAATAATGCTATAAACAATTAATATACATAAAATAATATTTAAACCAATTGGTATTATAAAATTTTGTATATCTTTATAATTTACACTTAAAAGCGCTAAAGGTAACCCAGATATATACATAAATCCTATAATTATAGATAATATAAGGACTATTATCAAATCTCTTTTTTTTATTTTTTTCATTTTTTCAACTTCTCTATTTGACATTATTATCCTCGAACGCCTGGATAGTAATTAGAATCGTTGCAACTGGTGTTGCCACGAAGGATTCCAAAAGGTCGGATACATTTCCCGCGATATCATTTACACAATCTCCAATGAAATCAGCAATTGTGTTCGGCATACGAGAATCGTCCTCGGGAAGATTCTTTACATTCTTACCAACAATATCCGCAGAAATATCAGCCGCCTTAGTGTAATTTTCTCCTGCAACACGGTTAAACATTGCAACCAATGAACAGCCTAACGAATAGGTCGTCAATCGCATTGTCAAAGGATTCGCTACGATACCAAATTTAACACCGGGTATCATTCCGATCAAACTCGATCCAGTGGCGTCAAAATTTATTCCACCAGAAGTGATCCATACTATACATGCTCCGAATATTCCGAAAGCAGGTACAGCAAAACCGCTTATACTACCGCTCATCAAGGCGATACGAATAGTCCTGCTCATATATTTTGTCACACGAGCAGCATTAGCTGTCCTGACGTTTCCATATGTGCCACCGCGCATCCCAATGAGACATGCACAAGAGCTCATGATCGCACCCAGAATAAAAGTAAGTCCGGACACCGCTTCCATGAATAACGAATAAATCAAAGCAACTGCAATTACCGTAGGGACAATAATTCTGTATTCCCTAGTCAGGAATGTATTTGCTCCATCGCGAATAATTTTTGCTAAATCCTGCATTTCTTCGGTACCTTCATCATGATTTTTCAGATCGATCAGATTCCGAGCAATAACTATAAATGTCGCAATCACTATTACGATAACAATATAAAATACTGCCATATCTTCACCTCCATTTTTTAATGAACCTTGCTATTTGCAACAAAAAGTGCGCGCTCCTCAACGCCCACATGTCGAAATAATACCATATTTTCAATTAAAACACAATACGCCTTCTTCCATACCTATACAAATCAGCTCTGACAACAACACATGACCCCACAAAAATAACCCTCCACGAGGATTATTGGTAGAGCTGGCTGGAATCGAACCAGCATTGTATCCTTAGAGGGGATATGTCCTATCCGTTGAACGACAGCTCCACTTTGAATATTATAACATATCTTCTGCAAAAAGTCTTTTATTCATCTTACAGTACAAATGTAGTTGACTTTAAACGCATCCTTTACTATTCCAAATGGTTGTTTTAGAATTGAATTATGATTGAAATTATTATTTCTACGATCGTAATTTCGCTTGTCGGAACACTCGCGCATTTTCTATACGACATTACGAACCACAACAAAATAATTGGTCTTTTTACCGCCGTAAATGAAAGTACCTGGGAGCATATAAAAATCGCTTTGACGCCAATTCTGCTTTGCGGGTTATATGATAGTTTCGTCTATGGTGAAAATCCGAACTATTTCTTCGCAAAATTCATTTCACTAATAATTCCAATCGTATTAATTCCCTGCATTTTTTATGGTTATAAGTCAATTTCAAAGAAACCGATTCTCGTCATTGATATTCTGAGTTTTTATCTCGCAATTTTTCTGAGCCAATTTGCATTTCAACTCATCATAGAGGCGAATGTCATGCCACATATACTCCAATATCTCGGGACTATCGGCGCATTTATCTTATTCGGTAGTTATTGTATTCTCACTCTTATGCCGCTCAAAACATTCATTTTCAAAGATCCTATTTCCAAAAAATACGGATTCGAGGCTCACACCGAGACTTTTAATATTTTCAAGAAAAAGAAATAGTTCATTCTTTTTCACGCAAAATCTGAATCGTACAAACAAGCTCACCAATTGCAATATATAGCAGGAATCCTGCCACAATAGCTAATACGACTGGTAACCCGCCCAGCAATTGCTCACCGACAAGATTTGCTATTATCCCTGTTGGCACAATAATAAGGCTACTCAACGCCTGATACGATATAATTTTGCTTGTTTTGATCCTCGCTTTTTGCATAATTGCAAAGTCGCCAATTTCTTGTGGTACTTCGTGTGCGATAGTCGCAAGACAGGTCGAAATCCCAGTCCCAAAACCAGCTAAGAAACTCGTGCCCAATACAACTCCATCTGCAATCGCATGAACTGAATCAACCGCAAGCATCGTGTAGGCTTGAGTCTTGTTCTTCATACCTTTATCACCGTGCGTCTGTGCATGTTTTCCATGATTATGAATGTCACTGTGATGATGAAACTTTCCCATCACAAACCCTATTAGTGCACAAGAAACAAAGCCGGTAATAACGAATAAAAGCAACTCGACGGCCGACAATTCTTCTGCCACTTCTGGCACAATATCACCAAAGACCGCATATATTAATACGCAAAAAGCTATTGCAGGTCCCCATTTCTGAATACTCCGTGCTATTTTTCCACGACCAAGAATAAGCATCACGCCACCAGCAAGACTAAACAATGCGGTGACGATTAACGAACAAACTAATATCAAAATATCCATATACAAAAAATGGCGGAAGGGACAGGATTCGAACCTGCGAAGCGTTAACTTGCTGGTTTTCAAGACCAGTGCCATCAACCACTCGGCCACCCTTCCGTATTCTATTATATCATATAATAATATAATAAAAAATGGTAGTACCGACTGGGTTTGAACCAGTGACCTTGGGCTTATGAGTCCCACGCTCTAACCAACTGAGCTACGGTACCACTTGACTCATTATATCACGAGAGAGGAAAATAGACAAATCTTCGTCATTTTGTTATAATAAGTTTATGAATAAAAAAGGTTTTACTATCTTGGAATTAATCATTGTTATCGCTTTTGCGAGCCTTGCATTGGTTCTTTTCTTCGCACAAAAAGTCAATATTGACGCCATGGATCGTGACAAACAGCGCAAGACCGCCATTAATGCAATGTATTATGCTCTTGAGGAGGGCTTCTATGAGCAGAATCATTTCTATCCTGAGACCATTTCCCCTGAGAATGTCACTGTGATTGATCCGAATCTTTTCACAGACCCAAGTGGTATTATTCTCGGCGAGACAGGTTGCTCATACACTTATGAAGCTGCGAATTGTTCCGATGGAAAATGCAAGGAATACACACTTCGCTCCAATCTCGAAAAAGAAGACGTTTTCATCAAAAGAAATCGCAATTAAAGATTAGTGAATTACTAGTTGTTTGTTTCGGATTCGTCCAAAGACAATTCTTCGTCATCAGAAAAACGCTGTTGACGACGCTTTGTTTTCTCTTTCTCTGTATGAACGAGATGAGTAATCAAGTCCAATTCTTCTTTGGGCGTGTTGACATACTTGAATGTATAAGTCGTCTCATCACCAATCGTTGACATGCGAATCGTACCAAGCTTGAAAATATGGTCACCAATATTTTCCTGTTTGAATGATACATCCTCGATCGATAATAGTTCGATAACGTTGACGGACTTAGAAAAAAGAGAATTTGTTTTGTGATGAATGAGTCGCTTGTTGGTGACGTAAAGACGATTATCCTTATACACTTTCGAGCCGATCAATGCAGTAATAGTAATAATACCAAATAATGCTAAAATAATAATATATAAGTATGATTTTGCGAATCCATTCAGGCCAGACACCGTAGATGAGCCTGCATTTCCAACAGCCAAGAATACTATTGCGACAAACAATGCAACATAGCCCGTACATGCAGCTGCCCAGATAAAAACAAGACCGAGCTTCGAACGCTGAATAGCTAGTTCGACATACTCGTTCTCTTCTAAGCGCAATTCAGGAAAATCCTTCGCGCTTCTCGCATGGTGGAGTTTGATTAATTCCTGCTTCATCGGGGAAAATCTCCTTATTTATATTATAGCACAGAATACAATATTTTCAAGAAAAATAGCGCTTCAAATGCTCTCTAGCTTTCGCGGTGACACGCCTTCCTCTCGGCGTCCTCTCGATGAAGCCAATTTGCAACAAATAAGGCTCATTGTAATCTTCGATAGTCGTCGCTTCGTCTCCTGTCAGAGCAGCAATAGTATTCAATCCGACTGGGCGATCACCGTAGTTTTCTTCCATCAGTTTCAACATGTTACGATCGGCCGGGTCTAGCCCAAGCTCATCAATCTCCATCAAATCAAGAGATTTCTGTGCAATATTCTGGTCAATAATGCCGTCACCATTGACATCAGCGTAATCTCGCACTCGGCGCACGAGTCGGTTCGCAATACGCGGCGTGCGACGTGAACGAGTGGCGAGAAGATTTACTGCTTCTGGCTGAATCTTAGAATTCAGAATAGTCGCCGTACGAGCGATAATCTGCTCAATCTCATCTTCCTTATAATATTCAAGACGGTGAAGCATTCCGAAACGGTCGCGTAATGGACCGGCTAAGGAGCCTGTCCTCGTCGTAGCACCAATCACTGTAAAATTCGGAAGGTCGAGGCGCACCGATCGAGCAGCCGGCCCCTTACCGATTGTAATGTCAAGCTTAAAATCTTCCATCGCAGAATACAATACTTCCTCGACAGCTCGGCGAAGTCGATGTATCTCGTCGATGAAAAGAACATCGCCATCTTGCAAATTCGTCAAAATACTTGCGAGGTCGCCAGCTCTTTCAATCGCAGGGCCAGAGGTTACTTTAAGGCTAGCACCCATCTCATGGGCAATTACATTCGCCATCGTGGTCTTTCCTAGACCAGGTGGACCATATAATAGGATATGATCGAGCGTAGCCGTAGCAGCGATCTCCTTGTCATCAGAATTCTTGCGCTTCTTCACGGCATCGATCGCAATCTTAAGATTTTTCTTCATCCGTTCCTGACCGATGTATTCGTCAAAATTAGTCGGACGAAGAGATTTCTCGATGATTTCTTCTTCCTGATCACCCTCCGAAACAGTCGTACTTACTACACGCTCAATTGCCATAAATATATTATAGCACATCAAAAATCCCCCAGTCACCCAGGGGATTTTATGCATCCTATACTTCTCTGTAAAGAATTATTCGTTCGTTGTAGCAGTGTATACGATAGTGTCAGTGTAAAGACCAGTCTTCTGAGTAGAAGCAGTCGAAATACCATAAACCATTGCTGTAGTATCACCATTAGACGTTGGAGCATTCGTGGTCTTCAAAACGGCGTCTGAAGCAGTAATAGCGGTAAAGTCGGTAGCACTTGCAACTTTGTATCCCCAAGCAGCTGTACCAGCTGTAATTGTAGCACCTGCAGGGATTTTCGCACTATTATCATCAACGTTTACAAGAGCCAATTCTGAATCTGCATCTTTAACAGATAGCTTATATCCATTAGCTGCGTTTGTGTAAACTGTTACATCGGATGTAGCAGAAGTCGTATCTGCCGCGTTTGGAAGAAGTGTAGCCTTTGATGAAGAGCTTTCAAGTGAAGTACTAACATATAGATTACGTGCGGTATGACCATCAATAACAGCAGCACCATCTGGTAGATATACATCAACGCCTTCGCCTGTCTCATCAGCATTACCTGTGATTGTCATAGCGATAGCTTCTGAAACTTCTGCTTTGACATTTACTTGACCTGCGACTGAAGTCGTAGCAAATGTTAATGCAGGAAGAGCTGCAACACCGAGACCAGCAACTACGCCAGCAACAGCAACGATCTTTGTTGATTTTTTGGACATATTATTTTTTCCTTTCAATTTTTGTTTATTTATATGACCTTTGTGTTTTTTATTTTATATTAGCGCTAATGCTTTTGTCAAGCATAATTTTTATGTTTTTTCAAAAAAACTACAATTTAGTCAGAAATTCGTTCCACAACAGAGAAAAGCCCTGTGGAAAACTTTTTCTACAGGGCGGTATTTTCTTTGACTAATTTTTCTATTGTTCGTTTTTATGCGGATTTTGTTCGGTTTACAAAAACAAAAAATATTATATTTGACTTTTTAGTAATTTATTGCGCGAATTTCGAAGAAACTTCGTGGATGTTTACAAACCGGACATTCCTCTGGAGCCTTTTCTCCGACGGAAATATGACCGCAATTACGACACTTCCAGACTGTGACTTTATCTGATTTAAATACGATGTCTCCCTCGACATTCTGCAATAACTTGCTATAGCGATCTCTGTGCTCTTTCTCGATCGCACCTACACCTTCAAATTTCTCGGCGATTTCCTCAAATCCTTCTTCTCTCGCTATTTCAGCGAAGCTTTTGTACATTTCGCTTGTTTCGTAGTCCTCGCCTTTAATTGCGTCTTTCAAATTATGAATCGTATCTGGCACATCATTATCATGAAGATACTTGAACCAGAGCTTCGCGTGTTCCTTCTCATTGCCAGCTGTCTCCTCGAAAATTGCACCAATCTGCTCAAAGCCGTCCTTTTTCGCCTTCGAAGCATAATACAAATACTTCGTATGAGCCTGCGATTCGCCAGCAAAAGCCGCTTGCAAATTCTCTAAAGTTTTCGTTCCTTCGAGATCTTTTGTAGTAATTGTCATTTTTTCCTCCTTATTAATTACTTTTCTTTTTCAATGCTTGCCTGATTCTTTCTTCTACCGGCAAAGACTCGTCAATTCCAACCAATGCATCTGTTGCATCCTTGAGTGGAAATCCAAGTGCCATCAATGCGTCAAGTGCTTCATCACTCTGATCGATCTTCGTCGCACCAATAATATCTGCCGCTCCATATTTCGATGGCAAACCAACCTTGTCACGAAGATCTATAATAGCACGCTCGGCCGACTTCTTTCCTACGCCTGCGGCTTTCGAGATGAAAGCGACATCGCCATTTGCAATTGCATTGCGGACTTCTTCTGGTGTCCCGAGCGAGAGAATCGCCATACCAGCCTTCGGTCCGATGCTATTGACAGAGATCAGCATCTCAAAAATTCTCTTCGCAGCTAGCGTCGAGAATCCATAAAGCTCTTCTGCTGTTTCTGCTGTTTTGTGATAAGTATAGTATTTCTTTTCGTCATTTAGGTTCGCCTGGTCATAATCGAGAGCAGTCAAAGTCACTTCGTATCCTACACCATGGACATCTACAATTACAGATGTATTGAACTTCTCTGCAATAGTACCCTTAATATGTGCAATCATTTTTCCTCACTTTCTATCTATATTATACTCTATGTAAGAATGAATGGGTAATAGCTGCAGCAAGTGCGTCTGCCGCATCGTCTGGTTTCGGAGCCTTGTCTAGTCCAAGATGCGTTCTGACCATTTCCTGCATCTGTTTCTTATCGGCATGCCCATACCCAGTCATACTTTTCTTAATCTCGTTCGGGCTATATTCGTAGATCGGAAGTTTCATCTGTTTTGCGACCAAGATACAAACACCTCTCGCCTCTGCCACGGAAATACCAGTAGTAATATTCTGCATGAAGAATAGCTTCTCGATCGCCACTACATCCGGTTTATCCAAGGAAATAATTTCATGTAAAGAATTATAGATATCTTCCAATCGCTCCGGCAATGGCGTATGTGCCGGCGTTGAAATGACTCCTGCGTCGAGCATGATTGGCTTACCTTTTTTGATCTCTATCACGCCGAATCCACATATTCCTGTTCCTGGATCAATTCCGAGAATTTTCATTTTGTCTCCTTATTCGTTCAAATACTTTACAAGTGTCGTACGCAAATCGCGGACTGGTATCACGAACTTATCCTTGATCGTACATGGGCCGATAGCATGCTTGAATCCGATTTTCTTCGCCTCGGCAATTCTCTGATCTGGACGAAATGCCGAGCGTATCTCACCACCTAACCCCACTTCACCAAATACAACATAATCCTCTGGTAGTTTTCTCTTCGCGACCGCAGATGCAATAGCAAGGCACACCGCGAGGTCCGCTGCCGAATCCTGGATTCTCAAGCCGCCGACGACATTGATAAAAATATCTTTGTCATTCAATTTCAATCTAGTACGTCGCTCCAATACTGCAATCAATAAATTCAGACGGTTAATATCAAATCCTGAAGCCGCGCGCTTCGGGTAACCAAAAGTACTCGGCGTGGCAAGAGCCTGAATCTCCACTAAAATCGGACGAGTCCCTTCCAATGTCGAAAGAATAATCGAACCGTCATTGTTTTGCCTCTCGGAGAGAAGCGCCGCAGAAGGATTCTGAACTTCCGATAGACCACTCTGATTCATCTCAAAGATCGCGACTTCCGTAGTAGAGCCAAAACGGTTTTTGACAGCGCGAACAGTCTTGAATCCACCATAACGATCACCTTCGAAGTTCATCACAACATCGACCAAATGCTCCAGAACCTTCGGTCCTGCCAGAGAGCCATCTTTCGTTACATGACCAACTATTACTACTGCTGTATCAGAGCTTTTCGCCGCGCGAATTATTAGGTTCCCACAGTTCGTCACTTGCGATACTGTACCTGGAGCAGAAGAAAGCTCCATCAATGAAAGTGTCTGAATAGAATCTACTATCACTAGTTTGAACTCACCACTTTCTATCGTCTTTGCAATGTCATTACCTGATGTACTACTAGCAAAGTGCAACCCTTCCCCCTTCGCGCCTAGACGCTCAGCGCGGAGTTTCACTTGTCCAGCCGACTCCTCACCAGAAATATACAAAGCCTGCGATTTTTCTGCAATATTCGCACATATTTGCATCAAGAGTGTCGACTTACCAATACCCGGCTGACCCGTCAATAATGATATAGAGCCTGGTAACAATCCACCGCCCAAGACAGCATCCAAATCCTTGAATCCAGTCAAGAGCCGAGTCTTCGAATCGGACGGAACAATATCATTAATCGATACTGTGTCGATTTTTTTACCAGAGATCATTCCCTTACTCAAGGCTGATTTCGCCTCTATGACGTCGCCTTGGTCATACTCGACTAGAGTATTCCATTCGCCACAATTTTCGCATTTTCCTGACCACTTAGAAAAAGTCGCACCACAACTATTACAGATGAAATTTTCTTTTGACTTCGCCATCGTACCTCCACAGCTCAGCGACTTATTTGGTGATTATTTCGTCAATTATACCATATTCTTTTGCTTCTTCAGCTGACATCCAATTGTCACGATCCATGTCTTTTTCGACTTGTTTCTCATCCTTGCCAGTATTTTTTGCAAGCATCTCGATCAATTGCTTCTTCAGATATAGTCCTTCTCGTAGCTCAATTTCTTGATCTGTCACCTTGCTCTGTGGTGAACCGTAAGACGGCTGGTGAATCATGATTCGAGAATTTGGAAGAGCGTAACGTTTACCTTTTGCGCCACTCGATAATAGCATTGCGCCCATCGATGCCTGTAATCCAATACCAATAGTCTGAACGTCCGGCTGGATATAATTCATCGTGTCAATAATCGCGAGACCATCATATACGCTTCCGCCTGGAGAATTGATGTATAGTTTAATGTCACGCTTCGGATCTTCATGTGCTAGGAATAATAATTGCGCTATCACAAGATTCGCCGTGTGTGGATTTACATCTTCGCCGAGAAATACTATTCGATCGGTAAGAAGACGTGAATAAATATCGTAAGCTCGTTCACCCTTCGCGGTCTCTTCAACAACCGTCGGCACGAGATAGTCATTCTTCTTAATTGTCATTGTTTCTCCTTTCATAATTTATTTTCCTCAATGTTTGAATTCATCGCTTTTTCTAATTCTTTGCCACGCAATATATGTGCGTTATATTCTCCAACTAGGTTATTATAATAATTCACTATGTCGTTTGTCTGATTGTATAATTCTTCGAGCTCTGATTGTCGATTCATTAATTCATTCCTGCGTGCTATGAATGCTGAATTATTTGCAAAACAACCTTGCGTATTCGTACAAGCATTAAACTCATCAATTTCTCTCGAGAGTGATTCTGCTTTTTGATAATAATCAGCTGTTTTCTGGTCGATTTCGCCACTCGTTCTCTCTAACTCCTCCTCGAGATTGTGTATTTCCTCATCTAACTCGCGGAATGGTGCAATATAGCTATTATAATAATCAACTACTAAATCCTGATCCTTGAAATATCTCGCATAATGTTCTTCGAGCACGGTCGGCAAATCTGCAATTTCTGTACCAATTCGTGAATGAAGCTCGTCAATTTTGTCTGTAGCATTATAACTATCGAGATCGCCCATTAGCATTTCGTGGTATCTCTCATCATTCAGCACATTCATTAGCTCAACGCTGATTTGTGATTTATCGCTTTCGCCCATTCTCTCCCATACAGCATGAAGTAGCTCATGCGCCATCGTTGATTCGACTATGCCGTCTAAATCCTCACTCTCGATATTAAAAACGTGAATCTGACCGTCCGTATAACAGCCGAGGATTGATACTTCCTTTTCGTGCGAATCACAATTATGATTAAATTCATCTCGCTCGTTGAGGCTAGGACGCGCAGCAGCAAAAATCATTTTTGCTCTATCAGTCAGAAATATTTTTTCTTCTATTTCGGAAACCTCCGCCGGTGCATTATAACTAATTGCTAACATCCAATCATAAATTATTACTCTATTCAGATAGATCATTATCCCAATCGCCACGAAAAGCACCGCCACGACAGTTATAATAATATCGCGTATTGCATTTTTCTTTTTGGCTTTTTCGTCCATTTTATTCTTTCGTAATACTTAGTTTTAATTCGTTCTTCTTCAAATCAATGTCTATAATATCACCAGAATTAAGTTTTCCTTCGATAATTGTATCAGACACCAGTGATTCGACGTAGTCTTCAATCGCACGGCGAAGTGGACGAGCGCCATTCTTCGGATCATAGCCAATATTAATAAGCCATTCTTTTGCTTTTGGAGATACCTTTATACTCAAGTGCTTGACAGATAAACGCTTCTTCAGATCTTCTATCAACGTATCGAAAATCTGCTCGACTTGTTTCTTCGTCAACGCGTGGAATACTAATACATTATCTAGTCGATTTATCAATTCTGGACGCATCGCTTTTCTGAGTGCACGATTGGCAGCTTCCTTTTGGAATTCATATTCCGCCTCTCTCGATTCTTTTGACTCTTTCATTTCTCCAGAAAAACCAAAGTCATCTTCTCGATGTATTGCTTCTGCGCCGAGATTCGACGTCAATATTACAACTGTATTATTGAATTTCACCTTATTGCCCTGACCATCGGTCAAAATACCATCTTCGAGAATCTGAAGTAAAAGATTGAATACGTCTGGATGCGCCTTTTCGATCTCGTCGAACAAGACAACGGAATACGGGCGACGTCGCACTGCCTCTGTCAACTTTCCACCATCATCATAGCCGATATAGCCAGCAGGTGCGCCGACCAAGCGAGAAACATTATGCTTTTCACCAAATTCAGACATGTCAATTTTTATTAGTGCGTTCTCTCCTCCGAACACTTCACGCGCAATAACTCGTGCAAGCTCGGTTTTGCCAACACCGGTCGGCCCCATGAATAAGAACGAGCCGATTGGACGATTCGAGTTCGCAATACCTGATCTCCCTCGACGAATCGCTTTTGCAACGGCGTGGACAGCCTCGTCTTGTCCGATTATTGCTTTGTCAATATGATCCTCAAGTTTTAACAGCATTTCCATTTCCGAGCCATGAACTTTCGAAACAGGTATTCCAGTCTTCAAAGAAATTGCTTTTGCAAGATTCTCCTCTGTCAATTTCGGAGTTTTCTCTTTGTTCGCTCCTGCTTTTTCGAGTTTTTTGATCTCTTCATTAATCTTCGCAGCGCGAGTCTTATATAATGCTGCCTTTTCAAAATCTTCAGCTTCAGCAGTTTCATTAATTTTTTCTTCGAGGTCCTTTAATTCAATTTTGAGCTTCTTGTATTTGCTTCCCCCTTTCTTGTCTTCAGCTACCTTCGCAATTGCAGAAGCCTCATCTATAACATCGATGACTTTGTCCGGCATAAATCTATCGTTAATATATCGATTCGACATATTGATAGCAGTCTCTAGAATCTTATCTGGAATTTCTACGCCATGATGTTTTTCGTAATGAGACTTAATACCTTTTAGAATTCTAAGCGTGACCAAGTCACTTGGCTCTTCTACGACTACTGTCTGGAAACGACGCGCTAGAGCTTTGTCTTTTTCGATATTTTTACGATATTCGTCAAGAGTAGTCGCTCCGATCAGCTTAATCTGACCTCGTGCCAGAGCTGGTTTCAAGATATTTGCGGCGTCCATATTCCCATCACTACCAGAGCCTGCACCAGCCAACAAGTGAAGCTCGTCAATGAATAAAATCACTGACGGATTCTCCATTGCCTCGTTGATAACGCCTTTGATGCGCTCCTCGAATTCTCCCCGGAATTTCGTGCCGGCAACCATCGATGATAAATCAATCTGGTAAATCTTCTTCCCAATTAGATTACCTGGAACATCGTTTTTCGCAACACGCGCCGCGAGCCCTTCTACAATTGCAGTCTTTCCAACGCCCGCCTCGCCAATCAATACTGGGTTACTCTTCGTTCTTCGACATAAGACTGTGACCGTGCGCTCAATTTCTTTATCACGACCAATCACCGTATCGAGTTTTCCATCCTTCGCAAGCTGCGTAAGATCTTCGCCGTAGCGAGAAAGCCATTTGAGTTTCGGCTGATTCTTGTATTTTTCTTTTTCCTTCGACTTCTTCACTGATTCGGCTTGTTTTGTGACAAGCTCTTCGATCGAGTCGGCAATATCTTGAATATTGACCTCAAGTCCTGTCAATATTAGTGCTGCTCGCGAATTTGGCTGTGACACCAGTGCGTATAAAATATGCTCAGTACCGACTACTTCCACTCCATATTCATGAGCAAAATTTGCCGCCATTCTCAAGGTGAGCACTGCCGCCTCAGAAAGTGACATCATAGCCATCTGCGAACCTGGCACTTCTACCGCTGTCGCATTCAAAGTCTTTTCGACATCAGCAAGCTCAATTCCCTCATCTGCGAGAATATGCGCACCAGTACAATTATCCATATCAAGAATGCCGAGCAAAAGATGCTCCGTGCTCATATAACCATTATTGTATCTTTTTGAAAAAAGATCGGCTTTTTGAATAGCAAAGCGAGCATTTTCCGACAAACGACTCATTATTTCATTAAATTCGTCTTTCATAATTCGATAATAACAAATTAGCACTCTCGTGTCAAGAGTGCTAAAATCCAATTCTAATCTGTAATTTTGCTTCTTTGGAAGCTGGTGCGGGTACGGGGAGTCGGACCCCGATCTCATCCTTGGGAAGGATGCATAGTAGCCGTTATACGATACCCGCAGATGGATACATTATAGCATGTTATTGCTGATTATGATCTTCGAGTTCTATATATTCCTGGATCTTGTTCTCTTCCTTGATTTTCGCGAAAAGATTATCTAGCTCGGTAAACTTAATTCCGAGTGACACATATGATACTTTTGAGTCTGACTTATTCGTAGTCTTTAGAATATAGTAATAGTCACCATTTTGTGATACGAAAGGCTCAGAAATTTGGCCTGGTTGCAGCTCGTAAGCTTTCGCTGAGCGACCTCCATCAATATTCATAATATCAATCAGATCGCCACTTTCTTCATATTCAATCCCAAGCGCATCAGCCACAGCACGAAAATCTCCGCCATTTTCATTGAGCATTTGAGCTGCTTTTTCTATATTACTTGTCGCAGCAAAGTCAATCTTTTTCGATACTTCAACCTTCATCAAAGACAAATAGATTATTCTCTGATACTCCTTCTTGTCTAGCCCGAAATTATCCTTTAGTACCTTAAGAAAGCTCTCTTCACTTCTTTCAGCTCCACCAATCTTCAAATGTTCACTGAAAGACTCCTCAATTTGCTCACTACTAATCGTGATATTCTTCTCTTTTCCAATCTTTTGTGCAAGTGCGTATTTCTCGACTTCGGTCAACGCTTCACGCTTATAGAATTTACGGATATTGTCCGCATCTTCACCAATGGTATTCGCGGAACCATTTTGCTGCTCTACTGGCATAATACTACTTCTGTATATCATCAGATAGTCACTAAATCTAACATTTTCACCGTCAACTTTTGCTACTGGGACTGGCAATACAGTAGTGATACGATACATTACGTCACTCGCGTTCTGATTCTTATATAGCGTAACCCAACCAAATACCGTCGCACCAATTAACGCAACAAAAGCAATTGCAATCGTAATGAACACAAGACGGTGTCTTGCGAATTGCATTGGATATTTGAATTTACGACCTTGAGCAAGTATTTCCTCACGACGCTCGTCGAGTTTTTCTTTTTCGGTCTTATGAAGTTCTTCCTGTTTCGAAAACTTCTTCTTTATTATTTTTGCAACTTTTGCCATATCTTCTTTCTATTATATCATAGGAACTTATTGCTCTTTTTCTGCAATTTTTATCGCATTTTGGAGCTTATTATGTACTTTTTCCGGCTTCGGAACCTGCGATATTACGAGATCACCTACACTAGTCTGAATAATAATCGTTCCATATCCACTGACCCCTGCAATAATACCGGTCGTCGCGACAGAAACGCTCTGGATCTTATCGAGACTCAGATCGACGACTGATTTCTTAAATAAGCCCTTCTGTAATATCTGTCTGATTCGTTCATTTGTCACGATGAAGATTGAAAAATACCACATCATATAGGAGTACCCCAGCCCTATGAGCCCAATAGTAATACAACCTAGCAGCACCCAAAGCATCCTTACATCGTTCTGCCACAAAAACATTGGGACTAAACCAACAATCGTCATAAATATTAAGAAGAAAACACCTCGTTTCGCAGTCGAAAAATGCCTACGAAAGATAAATAATACTTTCTCTCCTTCGCGCTGTCCATCGAAATGTAATTCAGTCATACAATTATTATAACCTAATTCGTCTCCGTATGATATTTCTTGTGCACATCTTTCAAATGTGTATCTGTAATATGCGTATATATTTGGGTAGTCGAGATATTGCTATGCCCTAGAAGCGACTGAACCGAACGGAGATCGGCCCCATTCATTAAGAGATCAGTCGCAAAACTGTGACGCAACGTATGTGGGGTAACGTGCTTCGTAATACCTGCTGCTTTTGTATATTTCTCAATTATTCGCTCAATACTGCGTGGTGTAAGACGGCGATAATCACCTTTTGTGTCCGTACTTCCCTGATTCCTACTATTATTCAAAAAGAGTGCCGGCAACGAATCATGTCGCACCGAAAGATAATCTTTCACCCTACTCGCAGCAGAATCGTCAATGAAAATCGGTCGGTCCTTGCTTCCTTTTCCTCTTACAACGAATTCTTTTCGCTCGAGATTGATGTCTTCACGATTAAGGTTACAAAGCTCTGATACGCGAAGTCCTCCGGAGAACAATAATTCAATAATCGCCCTATCCCTCAAGCCGGTCTCAGTATCAAGATCAATTTCATCTAACAAAGCTTGGACTTCATCATAATGCAAAAAAGTCACTTGTGGTCGATGCGTACGTGGTAGCTCAATCAAAGACGGATCTAGAGATTGAATTTTCCGACGAGCAAGATATTTCAGAAAGCCTCTGAGCGCTATCAAGTAATAAGCCTGTGTTTGTGGAGTGAGACGATTATGTTTCTCATCTTCGAGGCGATTTAATCTAATACGATATTTTCGCAACAACTCTTCGTTAATATCAGAAGGCTTTAATTCATGGTCTAAGCCCTCAGAACATATTTCATAAAATCGGTTCAGGTATAATTCGTAATTCCGAATAGTATATAGCGAGCGACCTTTTTCGATTTCGATATGTTCCAAAAAATCCTGAATTAAATCTATGACATAAGCGTCTTTCATATTATTAGTATAACATAGGAAGAAATATAATAATGTCGTTTGAAGAGTATGCGCCTATTCAAGCATATTACATACAGTCATTTAATGCATTCCTCGCCAAATTTTCCCAATAGATATGTTATAATAAAAAGAAGTTATTAAGGAGTTTTTATGGCAGAAACAACAAAGAAAACCGCTAGCAAGGAAGCAGATCTTATCCAGAGAAGCCTCGTCGTTTTGAAACCAGACGCAGTTCAACGTGGTATCGTCGGCGAAATTATCCATCGCTTCGAACGTGTCGGCCTCAAAATTGTCGGTATGAAGATGGTCATGCCAGGCGAAGATCTCTATTACAAGCACTACGAAGATGTCGGCCAGATGATTACTCGTCACGGCGAAGATATTTTCCGCTACAATGTCCAGTATATGATGACTGGTCCTGTAATTGCAATGTGTCTTGAAGGTATCGAAGCGATTCCTCTCGTTCGTAAGATTGTCGGCCCTACCGAGCCAAAGTCTGCAGATATGGGTACGATTCGTGGCGACTTCGCGCACATGAGTTATGGCTATTCTGATGCGAAGAAAATGGGTGTTCCGAATCTAGTCCATGCTTCCGCAACACCAGAAGAAGCAAAGAAGGAGCTCAAGCTCTGGTTTGAAGAAGAAGAGCTCTATGATTACTCTGATCTAAACGAGAAATATACAAGATAATTGATTAGAATTATGAGTAAAACTAAACAAGATAAACCGAAAAAATCTAAAAAAGTAATTTCCGATTACAACGGATATGATTACAAGAAAATTTTCTGGGAAGATGCCGATCGAAAATATGAAGATATGGCCGACCGCATGGCTGTACGCAAACTTCTACCCGAGAAAATGGAAAATTTTGTGGACATCGCAGGTGGCTACGGTCGTCTAGCTGATGAATATATTCCTCGCTCGAAAAATGCGACTTTGTTTGACTATAGTCAGACTGAGCTAGATCAAGCAAAAAAGGAATATGGCAAAAAACTAAACACCGTCCAAGGCGATATTTATAAGCTCCCATTCAAAGATGGTGAGTATTCTGCCCTCCTCATGGTTCGCGCTACACATCACTTCAAAGACATGGATAAAGTCCTTGCTGAACTATATCGAATTTTGAAACCAGGCGGAGTCGCGGTTATCGAGGTTGCGAATAAAAAGACGCTTCCTCGCATGGTTCGATATTGGAGTGGCAAGACTGATATTTCACCATTTGATCGTAGCATTGCAAATCTCTCCGATGTAGACGAAGACGGATTCTATAACTACCATCCAAAATACATGGAGGACTTGTTCAAGACTACAGGATTCAAGATCGAAAAAGTGCTCTCCGTTTCTAACTTCCGTTCCGCAAGAATGAAAAAGATTTTTGGAAATAAGAATCTCATCCGAATGGAAAAAGTCGCACAAAAGACTCTGGCTCCCGTACGTTTCGCACCAAGTATTTATTATCGCTTACAGAAGCCAACTAATTAATACAATAATGTATATCCAGGCATAAAACACAGATAAAAACAATCACCAAAAAACCCTCCTTTCGGAGGGTTTTTCTTTTCTGGTTTTTGTTTTAAACAAATGCCAGTTTTGCGACGTAGGTAAATGCCTTATACGGCACCACAGTAAACACCACCACCTTCAAGCTTAAATTGAATTGCAAGGTTGCGTGCACCAGTTCCTTCTGTAACAGCTTCACCGTCACACTTTGCGTATTGATAGATGAAGATTGCGTGAGAGAATTCGTTGTTTGATGCGCTCGAATTCAAAAGTTGATCTGCTGTAGGAGTGCTTGAGCCGTCCCAATCAGCTGCAGCGACATTCTTTACGAGTGGATTTGTCTCTGGAAGCTTTGCAACTGTGGTTCCTTCTGCACTAATGCCACCATTAGTACAATTTGCTGTGCCCCATTTACTTGTATCACTTCCGTATTTCAAACAAGCACCGCCAATGACATATAATTCGCCATCAGGGTCCGTAAATTGATCACCACCTGCCCAAAGGTAATTAATAATGAAGTTAGCATAATTCTTTGCCATCGTTGAAGCATCAGATGCGCCAGTACCAGGCAATTTTCCTCTGTTGTTTGTCTGATAGTTCGTGATCTGAGTCAAGAAACGAGCCAAATCATCACGACGATTTGTATCACGCTGCGACCTCTGCATTGCAGGAAGTGCAGTGAATACCATCAAGAATATTAAACCAGCAATTGCGAGCACGAGAACGACCTCAATGATCGTAAAGCCTTTTTTTGTATTATGTTGTTGTATTGACATGTAGTCATCTCCTTTTGGCGTGGCTTATTTACATTATTTTAATAAAAACGCTTACATTTATAATACAGTATCGCTTTTGTAAATGCAAGGAGTTTATGCTAAAAACTTATTTAATGATATTATATATGTATGAACTCTCCAATGATACAAATTGTTTTTATTGTCTTCATGGTCGCAATTGGAGCAATTCTCGGCAGTTTCGCCTGCTGTCAAGCATGGCGAATCTTTTTATCTTCATCTGGGAAGAAGCAGGTTGCCGGAAAGCAAATTGGAAGTCGCTCTATCTGTATATCCTGTGGTCATCGGCTTTCTTTTTTTGAGAATATTCCAGTCATTTCGTGGATTACTCTACGAGGAAAATGCAAATCTTGTGGAGAAAAAATCGGACTATCAGAATTATTATCAGAAATTTCTCTAGCAATTGTATTTTTATTTTTGGGCTTAAATGTTTGGTCATACATCCTTACTATTCGATCTTTCGACCTTAGCACGGTAATTTATTTTGTAAAGCTCATTATATTAATAATATGTCTCGTCTGCATGTGGATTATCATGATTTATGACGCAAAATGGGGGAAAATGCCGACCTTCCTGCTCGTAATTACAAATATCCTCGCAGTATTATTCTCTATAATTAATATTTTTGCACCTGTTATCATAAATTCAGCTGTGACGAATTACTGGACTTCTCTCTCAAATCTAGCCCTATCAGCCATTATTTTGGCTGGAGTATATTTTCTTCTTTATTTTTTCTCTCACGAAAAATTAGTCGGTGGTGGTGACTGGATTCTCGCACTCGCAATAGCCATTATTTTGGGGCATTGGTGGCTAGCCCTTATCGCCTTATTCTTATCAAATTTCCTTGCAAGTATTTATGGAATTGTCAAAAAAATAAGGACTGGTAATTCAGTCATTTATTTTGGTCCATTCTTAGTAATCGCTTTCATAATTACTTTCTTGTGTCAAAATTGGCTATTTCAATTCTGTATTTAGCAAAACATTATTTATCTGAAAAATAATTTCCCGTATGGTAGCCCGGGCGCGAGTCGAACGCACAACCTTCTCCTTAGGACGGAGCTGCTCTATCCATTGAGCTACCGAGCCACTTGTTATATTATACCATAATATAACAGCTTTTCATAACAGATAGAAATGAATTCGACTAGACGTTTCTAAATAAGATTTTTTTAACTTTTTCTACTATTGGCTTCACTTCTGGCAAGTCGAAGAAATATCCAGAAAGAACATATACCGCAATAGAGATTACAGAGATTAGGAAGAATTTCGGCAACGTAGCTAAAATAGATGTATCAGTCGAACGCAACGGGAAAAATTTTGTCATAGAATATGCGACTGCGCCAGTAATAGCAGCCGAGATAATCATTTTGAAAATGCCTTTTCTAAAAGATTTACTAATGATTTTATGTCCACTTCGGCGATTTAAAATTCCTAATAAAATGAATATCTCCAGCAAAGCGCCTATGGATTGAGCATAACCTAAACCTTCTGGTCCGAATCCCCATATTGAAAATAATATTGCGAGCACTGTCGAAAGACCGACTGCAATAATACTCACAATAAATGGCGTCTTCGTATCCTGCCTTGCATAAAATCCGCGCGATGCAATATGAAATACCGATCGAGCAAAAATCGCTATTACCAATGTAGCGAGTACCGAAGCAATCAAACTATCACCACCATTCTTAATAAACGAGACTACATATCCTCTCGCAAAAAAAGCAATTACTGCGACTGGTAACGAAATCCATATAATCGTCCTCAGCGCTGATCGAAAAGTGGCATTATACTCTTCTTCTTTCCCCTCACCCAAATCCTCTGTCATCTTCGGGAAGAATGCTGTAGAAATAGCGACACCAATAAGATTCACCGGCATCTGATGAAGCGACGTAGCTTGTTGGAAACTACGCATTGCACCTGCACCCATTCGAGAAGACAAATTAGTATTTACAATCGTATTGACATAGTCAATTCCCTGATCAAGAGAACGAGCAGGCAATAATTTCAAGACAGAACGAAATCCATGGTTCTTCCAGTTCATCTTAAACTCATAATCAAATCCCAGTCCAAACAATCCTACGAGCGAAATAACAAGTTGCAAAATTGCACCAAACACAACGCCGATAGCGACGCCCATAATTCCACCGTCAAATATCTGTATCCCAAAAATATTTATCCCATTTGTGAATAATACTATTCCGATAAGAATACCAATATTATATACGGCCGGAGCGAGCGCATAAAAAACGAAACGTCCGACAGCTTGCTGAATAGATGATAGCACTGTCGCTATCGACATCAAGAAAGGATTTATTGCAATCACACGCATCATATTAATTGCGAGAATAGTACCAGACTCATCAAGTCCAGGCCCAACGACATATCTCACCAAAGGATCGGCAAATATTATTATCAATATCGAAGCAACCAATGTCACAATCGCCATCAAATTTAATAGCGAGCTCGATAATTCCCAAGCAGATTTTTTATTTCCGTTGACAAGACGTTGATTGAATACCGGAATAAAAGATACAGCAAGTGCGCCAGATGTCAGAATAAAGAACATAAAATCAGGGATAGTGAATGCTGCAGTATAGGCATCTATACCAGTCGGATAAGTGTCGAGATAGTAAGAATTTAAGAGACGATCACGAAATATCCCAAGCAGCGCAGATACCAAAGTCGAGCTCGCCAAAATAATTGCCGAGGCTTTTATTGAAAGCCTTGCATTTGCCATAGCGACGATAGATTTAAACTTTGGAGTCTTCATTTCTTCTGATTATATCACTCGCATGTTATATTAATGTAATTTTGCACTTGTCGGTAATGTAGAGCCTTTCATTAGTTCTGGCATATCAGACTCTTCGAGAGTTTCCTTCTCGAGCAAAGCTTTAGCAACCTTATCAAGTACTTCACGGTTCGCTACTAGAACCGCCTCAGCTCTAGCCGCTGCTTCGTCGGAAAGTTGTTTTATTTCTGCATCAATTAACTCTGCAGTTTTTTCAGAATATGGCTTGCCTGCAGAAATAGTATAATATCCTGCTTCTCCTTCTGGGAAAACAAGATTTCTGGTCTTCTTGCCCATTCCTTCTTCGGAGATCATGCTTTTTGCAAGCTCCGCGACATTCTTCAAGTCGCTCGAAGCACCGGTTGTAATTGCATCTTCTCCTAATACGATTTTTTCAGCAATTCTCCCGCCCATTGCACGCGCAAGGACATCCTTCAATTCATATATACTCTTATAGCTTCTATCTTCAGGCGGTAAGAACCATGTCACACCACCAGTTCTACCACGTGGAATAATTGTAACCTTGTGGACTGGATCAGAATCAGGAAGAACATGACCGACAACTGCATGGCCAGCTTCGTGGTACGCTGTAATTTTTCGCTCTTCTTCAGACATTACTTTTGACTTGCGTTCTGGACCTATCGCAACACGCTCAAATGCTTCAGTCAAATCTGCATTAGAAATTTTCTTATGCTCAAATCTTGCAGCAGTAATAGCAGCCTCGTTCGCGATATTTGCGAGATCTGCACCAGCCGAACCAGCAGTTTTTGCAGCAAGTGCATTTAAGTCGATGTCATCTTCCATTGGCTTGTTCTTGAAATGCACTTTCAGAATCTCAAGACGATCTTTTCTTTCTGGCAATGTCACATTTACGTGACGGTCAAAACGTCCCGGACGAAGCAATGCCTTATCGAGCATATCGACGCGGTTCGTCGCAGCAATCACGATCACACCGGAATCATTATCAAAACCATCCATTTCGACAAGAATCTGATTCAAAGTCTGTTCATCTTCACGACCTGCTCCGCCTCTAGCATCACGCTTATGCGCTACCGCGTCAATTTCATCAATGAAGATAATCGAAGGAGCATTTTTCTTTGCCTTACTAAATAGATCACGCACTCGGCTCGCACCTACACCGACAAACATTTCAGCAAATTCGGAGCCAGAAATCGAGAAGAATGGAACATTCGCTTCACCAGCAACTGCGCGTGCCATCAATGTTTTTCCAGTACCAGGA
The DNA here is from genome assembly GCA_045597305.1 of Candidatus Nanosyncoccus sp. Taxonomy (GTDB): domain Bacteria; phylum Patescibacteriota; class Saccharimonadia; order Saccharimonadales; family Saccharimonadaceae; genus Nanosyncoccus. The sequence continues at coordinate 39,315 of JAZLJF010000026.1, forward strand.
TCCCCTGCAAGCAAAACACCTCGTGGAATCTTCGCGCCAAGTTTTTCGTATTTCTTTGGGTTTTTTAGAAAATCAACAATTTCTGATAGATCCTGTTTCGCTGCTTCATTACCAGCTACATCCTCAAACTTCACTTTTTTCTTATCTGGACCATATAATTTTGCTTTTGATTTTCCGAATCCCATTGACTGATTATTCATTGACTGAGCTTGTTTCAACATGAAAGAGAAGAAAATTACGAGCGCCAATACCGGCAATACAATCATTGCGATATCGAAGAATGATCCCCAAAAATTATCCTGCTCAATATACTCAATTTCTGGATATCTGCTTTCACACTCTACAAGTTCATTCGCGGCTAATCCTTCACATTTATTCACTAGCCCTTGATCGTAAAGAGTCCCAGATGGATCTTTACGAGAAATCTGAGTCGGCTGATCCATATCCTTTAATGTGATTTTTACTTCGGCGCCAGATACGGTAATTCTCTTGATGTTCCCCTCTGAGTTGTTCGCGCGAGAGATAACGTCAGAGATAGGTACTTCTTCTAATTTTACGTTAGGAGTAAGTAGTGTAACGCAAGCCAGACATATCAGTACAATCATAAGGATAAAAGATATCTTGCGCGTATTATTTGAAATATTATTTTTCGATTTATTTGTGGCATTTTTCTGAGTATTGCCATTAGGTGTCGGGTTGGTCACTTTTTTCTCCTTTTTTCTCTATTAAATTATAACATATCCGCACTACGTAATCCATACGGGTCATACCCTAATTCTGTTAAGAATCGAGATGGTGAAGAGAAGTTCCTTGCTCCAAAAGTAAAACGTGATTTCGCAAAGCTAAGATATAATTCTTCCCTTGCACGAGTCATACCAACATATGCTAGTCGTCGTTCTTCTTCAATTTCAGCGATTGTTTCGGAGCGCATACTTGGAAATAGACCCTCCTCCATTCCAACCATGAATACGACTGGAAATTCCAATCCTTTCGCAGCATGCAAAGTCATGAGAGTAATGCAATGTTTTTCCGATCTTTCATCTGCAGAGGACATCAAAGTTGCATCTGCTAGAAAATCCTCCAACTCCTCATATTGTAGAGCATTTCCAGCAAGAACATCAAGATTTTCTAGTCTATCATCAGATACAGAATGCGAATCCTCGACCAGGCTCGCAAAATCAAAATACGATACTATTCTCTGAATAGTATCAGATGGGGAACGCGGTTCTTCTTTTGTCATAATGAGGAAATTCTGTAACTTCATGATAGAATTCTTCGCTTTCGCAGATAAACCATCGACAAGATCGTCATCAAGTAGCGGATTTACGTCTGGACGAACTTCAGAAATAGCACTTATCCGTGACATTATTTTTTCCATCGTAACGTCACCAATACCAGACAATACATTCTTTGCTATTCTTTCTAAGCTCACCCGATCGGCCGGGTTTAAAATTATTTTCAAGATCGCAAGAACATCCTTAATTTCTTTTCGATCGTAAAATCTCACACCACCGATAATTTTATATGGTATTTGCATAGAAATAAAAGCTTTTTCAAAAGCGTATGATTGAGCATTCGTTCTATATAATACTGCGTAATCCGAGAAATCTCTCCCTTTTGCGCCTCGATCCTGCAAAATTTTTCCAGCAACCCATAGCGCCTCAGCCTCCTCATCCTCAAGAGCTTCAATTACGACTGGATCACCATTTCCGCTTTCAGTGAATAGAGCTTTATCCGTCCTCGTTTTATTCTGTTCTATTACTTTTTGTGAAGCTTTCAAAATATTTCCAGTACTTCGATAATTTTGTTCGAGCTTGACAACTTTTGCACCAGGAAAATCTCTTTCAAAATTCAAAATATTAGTAAAATCCGCACCTCGCCAAGAATAGATCGACTGCCAATCATCGCCTACTACGCAGATATTTTGCTTTTCGTTGACCAAGGATTTGACAAGTTTATATTGTACTGAGTTTGTATCCTGGTACTCGTCAATCAAGATATGTTGGAATCTATCTTGCCAACGTTTTCGCACCTCAATATTTTCACGGAAAAGTTTCGCCGTGACAAGGAGAAGATCGTCAAAATCTAGTGCCGAAGATGCTTTTTTCTCTTTTTCATAAATAGCGAATACTTTCGCTGTTTGCTTCTGATTCGGATATGTGGCGATCGCTTCATAGTCACTCGGAGTCATTCCTTCATTCTTCGCACTGCTAATAATAGTTTGAATTGTTTTCGGCTTCAACGTCTTGTTTTCTATATGCAATTCACGGCAAATTCTACGAATTAGCGCAAGTTGGTCATCCATATCGTAAATCACAAAATTCCGATCCATATTAGCCGCTTCATATTCGATGTGTAATATTTTCACGCAAATTCCATGAAAAGTCCCCATATACGGCATAAATCCTCGTGGTACTTCTCCGTCTTTTTGACCTCCGCCAATCAAATTCCAAAGACGACTACGCATCTCTCCTGCTGCTTTGTTTGTAAAAGTCACCGCAAGAATATTCCGTTCTTCGATGCCGTTTTTTATAAGATTTGCTATCCGATGAGTAAGTGTCTTCGTCTTTCCAGAACCAGCACCAGCCAAAATCAAAAGCGGCCCTTCCAAAGTCTCCACAGCAGATTGTTGTGCTGGGTTCAATCCCTCCAGTATTTGTTCCATATTCTTGCTATTATATCATACGCCAGTAAGTGGCGCGATATCTGCTCCGAGTTGCCTTAGCCTAGCAGCAAAATCTTGATATCCACGATCGATGGAATATGTATTTCGCAATATCGAAGCGCCAGGTGCCGCGAGCATCGCAATTAGTAGCACAACAGCTGGGCGCAGTGCAGGCGGAGAAACAAGCTCGGCAGGGCGCCAATTCGTCGGGCCTTCAACATAAACTCGATGCGCGTCAAGCAATTCAACTTTCGCATTTAATTTTGTAAGGTCCGTTGTATATACGGCGCGGTTCTCGAATACCCAATCATGAATCAGTGTGCGACCACGTGCCGACGCAGCAATTACCGAGAAAAACGGCAAATTATCAATATTTAATCCTGGGAATGGCATTGGATGAATTTTATCAATTGGTGCGATGAGGTCGGATTTCTTAATTATCAAATCGACTAACCGAGTGTAGCCATTGTCTGCCTTGTATTCTTCACTTTTTTCGATTTTCGCATTCATGCTTCTCAATATTTCCAGCTCAATTTCCAAGAATTCAATCGGCGCACGGCGAATCGTTATTTCGGAATGAGTCGTTAAGGCCGCCGCAATAAATGACATTGCTTCAATCGGATCTTCTGAAGGCGAATAGCTTATCGATGAATTGATCTTCTCTTTTCCTGTGACAACAAGCGTAGTCGTGCCGATGCCTTCAATTTTTACGCCAAGCGCACGAAGGAAAAAGCATACGTCCTGCACCATATAATTTGGTGAAGCTCCAACAATTGTAGTTTTCCCTGGATAAAGCGCTGCCGCCATTAAGATATTTTCTGTCACTGTGTCGCCACGTTCTGACAAGACAATGCGTTTCTCTGGGTATTTCGAATCAGACTCTTTTACCTTAGCATTGTAATAGCCACTCTGCGCTCTTGCATCGACTTCTAGACCAAAATTTTGAAGTGCTCGAAGATGTGGCTCAATCGTACGAACACCGAGCGAACAGCCACCAGCATATGGCAAACGAAAAGACTTAAACTTGTGAAGTAATGGTCCGAAAAGCATGATAATTGAACGAGTTTTGCGTGCCGCAGCAATATCTAGTTTTTCTAAATTTAATACGTTTGGTGGTATAATTTCCAAATCTCTTTTGCGATTCGTCCAACGACATTTTACGCCGATCGACTCCAATACTTCAATAATTCGAAACACTTCTTCAATTCGTGCTAGATGCTTCAAAGTAGTCTTTCCAGAATTAAGCAAACTTGCACAAAGCAATCCAACCGCAGCATTCTTACTTGTGTTAATCGATATTTCTCCATGCAATTCTTTCCCACCTTCAATATAAAGACTATGAGAAACAGAGGTGTTTACGGACAAAATCGGACTTCCAAAAGCATGTGAAAGCTTATTCACCATATCAAGAGAGACATTCTGCAAGCCATTCTCAATGCGATTAATTGCCGGCTGCGAAGTACCTATTACTCTCGCTAACTCAGTCTGTGTCCATCCTTTTTCTTCGCGCAAATGCTCAACGACGGTACCAATTTCCTGTTGATAGGACTTCATTTCTGCTTTTTTCGACATAGAAAAATTATATCATGAGATGTATATTTTGTGAACTATGAAAATCTTAGAATTTCGTTATTTCGATCCGCAAACGACATTATTCGCATGGACCCAGCCCTCGACCGATCCGCCATCAAGATATTCGCCTTCAGCTCTAACAACATGCATTTTTCCGCCGTTTTTAATAAATGTATCGATTGGATCCGTCACTAAATATTCTTGATCTTGCGGGGTGAAATCATGAGAATCTACATATTTTGTAATTTCTCTTAATAACTCCTTACTCATAATATACTTGCTAGGATTGATCAAATTCGATGGTGCATCTTCGACATTCGGCTTCTCGACAATACTGGATAGATCGCCGTTTTCATCAATTGAGAATACACCATATTTATCAACCTCTTCCTTCGGAACTTCCGTTCCAAGAATCGCTGCATCATCATCATTTTTCAATGACTTTATCAGTTGTTCAGCTGCAGATTCCCCATTCGGGTTCCAGATAAAATCATCTCCCATGAAGACAAAAACAGATTCATCAATATTATATTCTTCTACAGCCATCGCAATCGGAACTGCTGTGCCATATTTTCCAGACGGATCTTGAGTGATGTAATGAATACGAACATTGTCTGGAATAGTTTTCGCTAAGGCAAGGCGATCTGTCTTTCCGCGCTCTTCAAGATACTGATTTAATGCAATATTATCCTTATAAAACTCACGAACTTGGCAAGGCTCAACGTTCGAAATGACCATATATATATCAGCTACACCTACTTTGATTAATTCTTGCACTGAATAATCAACAAGAGGACGGTTCCCTACTGGTAACATTGATTTTTCTATTACTTTTGTAATCGGCAGACGACGTGTACCCCAACCAGCTACAGGAATAATTGCCTTGGTGATCTTTTTCATAAGGCTATGATACTCTGTTTTTACCTGATATGCAAGATTTACTTTGTTATTTTTCGTTCGTATTAGTATTATCGCAAATCAAAGGATCTCTCCAAGAAGAAGGATAATTATTATGCCCGAGCATTAATGATATTGTAGCCGCGACATTTGACAATCCAGCGTCGCTGATAGAAGAAATCTTATACGAGTCTTTATTCTCAGTATTATCATAAATAATGAATGGCACGGGATTCGTACTGTGTGCAGTTTTACTATCACCATTCGAGTCAATTAGCTCTTCCGCATTTCCATGATCTGCCGTAATTATCAAAACACCACCTAGACGATCGACTTCTTTCGCCAATCTGGCAAGTTGAATATCAATTGCTTCGATCGCAACAATTGTCGGCTCAAGCTCCGCAAAATGCCCTACCATATCGCCGCCTGCATAATTCAATCTCACGAATCGATATTTACCCATTTGCTCAATCGCCGCGTCAGTAATTTCTGCGGATTTCATCCATGGACGCGTGTCAAATGGATGTGTGTCTGATTCAATTTCAATATGTTCTTCTCTGGTGGCCTTTTCGTAGCTATTTCCATTAAAATAATAAGTTATATGACCAAATTTCGCTGTTTCTGCAATGGCGAGCTGCGATAGACCATGTTCGCCGAGATACTGATTCAATGTATTATCAATTTTGACTGAATCTATCAAGCGATGTTCTGGAACGTGTGTATCGGAATTATATTCTGTCATTCCCACGAAATACACATCCGGCTTCCCATGATGTTCTTGGTCTTCTTTGTCATAATATACTCTGTCAAAATATGGAAAATCCTCATAGGTGAAGGCCTGGGCAATTTCAATTGCACGATCAGCACGAAAATCAAAATAAATAAAGCTATCCCCGTCTTGGACTAAACCAACCGGACGGCCATTTTCAAAAATGACAAAAGGTGGAATATACTGATCTTGAATTGTCGGATCTTTCTCCCGGAAAAAGTTAATCGCGGCAGTGGCTGATTGAAATTCGTTTGGTGCAATTCCGTTCACTATTGCATCCCATCCTGTTTTTACAATGTTCCAATCATTTTCATAGCGGTCAGCGACAAAAACCATCCGTCCTCCACCAGAAGCGATACGATAATCAGGATGATCAGAGAAAGACGCAATGAACGCCTCAACTTCTGAGATATATTGCAACGACGACTGAGGAGGAGTATCACGTCCATCTAGGACGACATGGATTCTAATTTTTTTCACACCCTCGCTATGTGCCCGTTCAATCATTTTTTCGAGGTGGTAAATGCTGCTATGGACATTTCCATCTGAAAAAATCCCAGAAAAGTGCAAAGTCGAATCGTTTTCTTTCACACGTCGAATAGCTTCCTTCCAAGTATTCGATTCCCATATTGCACCTGTAGAAATCGCATCATTAATCTGAGATATTCCCTGCTTAATAATCTGACCTGCACCAATCGTATTGTGTCCGACCTCAGAATTACCCATATTTTCAGCCAGGATTCCAACCGCTTCACCAGAAGCAGCAAGCGACGTAGTCTTATAATTTTCTACTGCATAATCAAGAAACTCAGTGTGAGCTTGCTTCACGGCATTTCCAGCAATTTCTCGTCTCAGTCCAAAGCCATCAATAATGGCGAGTACTACCGGTCCTTTATAATTCAAATTCATAAGTGATGCCCACTCCTTTATTTACCTATAAATTATAACGCTAAAACCCAGGTTTGCCAAGTAATTTAAACATATTCGTTTTATATGCTTCCACCCCAGGTTGGTCAAAAGGGTTCACGCCAGATATCTTCGCCGAGATAGCACAAGACAATTCGAAGAAGTATATCAACTCACCGATAGATTTCTCACTAATATCATCAATTTCGATCTCAAGAACCGGGATACCACCTTCCCTATGCGCATTAATTGTCGCTTCGAGTGCCTTACTATTCACATAATCTAGGCTTTTTCCGACGAGATAATCAAGCCCGTCCAGATTCCCTTCTTCTTGTGGGACTATAATATTATTAAAACTTGGTGATGCGACCTTGATCACGGTCTCCATAATATTACGCCGTCCGTCCTGCAAATATTGACCCAATGAATGAAGATCTGTCGTATATACTACCGAAGCAGGAAAAATTCCTTTTCTTTGCTTACCTTCTGACTCTCCGAAAAGTTGTTTCCACCATTCATGAAACGTTGCTAATCTTGGCTCAAAACTCGCCAAAATTTCTGTTTCTATTCCATGCTTGGAATAATAGTATTGTCGAGCACTGGCATATTTTACTGCTTCATTCAAAAATTGTACTGACGATCCTCCGTCCGAATTTTCCTCTTGCCAACTAGCTACAGTGCGAGCTGACTGGAGAATTTCATCAACGTTTACTCCTGCGACAAGCATCGGCAATATTCCTACCGCCGTCAAAACAGAATATCTACCACCGATATTGTCAGGAACGATAAAAGTCTCGTAATTATTCTTCGCCGCTTCATCATGGAGTGCGCCTTTTTCCGAATCGGTCGTAGCATAGACGCGCGTAGTCCATTCTTCGCCATAGCGCTCCTTCAATATTGCCTTGAATATTCGAAATGCCACTGCCGGCTCTGTAGTGGTGCCAGACTTAGAAATGACATTCACAGAAAAATCATCTGCGCCAATTTCATCGATAACATTTTTCAGAGCAGTAGAACTAAGTGAATTACCAGCGTATAGCACCTTCGTGCTAGACTTATTCCCGAGCGCATCAATCACGGCTTTGTGTCCGAGGAACGAACCGCCTATTCCAATACATACTAGATACTTTGAGTCGTTCTGAATCTTAGTAGCAGCTGCTTTCATATGCAAGTATTCGTCAGTGTTTACTGGGACTGTCAGCCAACCTGCCATTGAATCTTGCGTTATTTCATCAACAATATTCTTTATTTGTTCGACATTTTGATTTTCGTATTCAGTTTGTATCGTAATCATAATTCTATTATACCAACAAATTAAATTCCGACTACCGATTCATTCGGACAACTTTCTAGCACCTTTGCGATCGTATCATGTTCGGCTTGAGTAAGCCAAAGTCCATATTTCTTTTTCACGGAAATTTGTCTTGCGACATATTGGCAACGAAATCCTTTGTTTGGCGGAAGCCACGTCGCTGCATCGCCATCGGATTTTTGCTGATTCGCCGACGAGTCAACGGCTAGAAGATTGAGTGGATCTGTAGCAATATTATATCGCGTAGTTTCATCCATATATTGTGCACCCTTTTGCCAAGCATCGGAAAGCGCAACGACATGATCGATCTGAATCTTCTTCGATATTTCACCCTTTTCCGTGAAAACCTTTTCCGCTCCAGTGTATGGCTCATAATATTTTCCAGCAATTACGTTACATTTATCAAGTACTGCCGAATCGCCAAATTCTCGTTTGATGATTATTTGTCTCAAACTACATCCATTTATCGTGGGCCAATTTTTATAAAATTGTTCTCTGCTGTAATCCGTCTTTGGTGCGCGGCCTTTTACCTCTAATTGCTCCAAAACATTACGCGCCAACTTCGACTCGTCAACCTGACCAGCCGTGCCAACGCCAAGTGGCTCAACATTTTCTGGAGTCTGCGCGATGAACGCAGAATTCTGCTCGACATTCGTTGCTATTTGCTCGACACTCGGTCGATTAAAAATAAGCCAACCCCCTATCATCGCAACAAAAGAAATGATTCCGACGATTCTCCTTGTTCGATATTGGACTGTCATGCCCAGATTATATCATAATGAAAAAACGAAATATGCTTAAACATTAAATTTAAATTCGACGACATCGCCATCTTGCATAATGTAGGTTTTGCCTTCAGTCCTCAGCTTCCCAGCTGCTTTTACAGCCTGTTCAGAACCCAAATCTTGCAAATCATTGAAGTTACAAATGTTCGCCGCAATAAACCCTCTTTGGAAGTCTGTATGAATCGTGCCTGCAGCTTCTGGCGCGGTTGCACCTTGCTTGATAGTCCATGCACGGCATTCCTTTTTCCCGGCCGTCAAAAAACTTTGCAAGCCCAATGTACTATAAGCCGCCTTAATCAACTCGCCCAACGCATCGTCTTTCACACCGTAACTTTCCAAGAATTCTTTGCGTTCCTCACGGTTCATGCCCGACATTTCTTCCTCTAATTTTGCATTCACAAAAATCGCTTCTGCCGGCTTCACCATATCACGAAGTTTCGACTGGATGTCTGTATTTGTAAGACCATTTTCGTCTACATTAAACATATATATCACTGGCTTTTTTGTGAGATATGGAATGTCGTCATCGTCGTCTTTTGGCGCATTTTTCGGCTGACTGCCGCCTTTTTTCTTCTTCGCTTCCACCTTTTCACGCGTCTCATCATCCGCTAGTTGAAGCTCGAGTTTGATAATATCAATATCGTCCTTCGCCTGAGCGATGATGTCGGTTTCGATTTTCTCATCCGCACGCACAATATCGTCATTCACGAAAGCACGCACGACGTGACAAATCGCTTGGCACTCACGAATATGTGCGAGAAATTTATTTCCAAGACCCTCACCTTTCGATGCGCCAGCCACAAGCCCAGCAATATCTACAAACTCGACTGTCGCCGGAACGACTTTGTCAGTCTCATACATTTTTGCAAGTACATCAAGACGTGCGTCCGGTACCGGCACAATCCCAACATTCGGCTCGATTGTAGCAAAAGGATAATTTGCTGCAAGTGCGCCCGCATTCGTAAGAGCATTAAACAACGTCGATTTTCCCACGTTCGGCAACCCTACAATTCCTATCTTTAAGTTCATAACCAACCTGTGATTTTTTAACTTTTATCTCTATAAATTATACCACAAAAGAAAATATTCCAAAAGTAGACGAATCGCTATTTGTGCTTCAGTGATGCTTTATTTAAAAATATAAATAATACTGATGTCGCAGCAATTGTTATCACTAAAACTATTACCATTAAATTAATACCAATCTCATTCCCAGAAAAACTCAAGTTTAAGTCGAAACCGTTTTTGATGGCATTGATTGCTCCCATTGGCACACCTGCATTACTCATCTCTGTAAGATATCCAGAAAGTAAACAATTCTTTAGCAGAGATGTACCAAAAGTACCAGGTAATATTGAAATAAAGTTGCTGATTCCGCTAGAGAATTGTGAAATTGGCATATAGGCGCCACAAAGAAAACCATAGCAGGAACTAATAATACCGGTAATTGCACCGAGTTGTGATTGTGTTGAACAAAAATGGCAAACAATCGAACTTAAAACTGCGCCAAACAAACATAGCGCAGCAACAATTAGTAGGCTAAAACAAATATCGGAAAAATTAAAGTAAAATTGCCCCATCATTGAAGTCACGACCAAAAGGATCGCAAAAATAATCAAGCAAATTATCATCGACACAATAAATGTCGCAACTAAGTAGCTGAAAGCGATCGTAGTTTTCTTGACTGGCGCAATCTCAAAATCATTTTTCACGCCGTTGATTTTATCTTGTATTGACATTACGTTACAGCAAAATGCGACAGTGACGCAGCTCACAGATAGTAATGCTGCAAATAAATATGTAACCACAGCGCCATCTATTATGCCATCCTGAATGGAAGTTCCGAATTCTCCAAAAATATTCAAGAAAGTATCTTTATATACACCGCCTAAAAACGTTACAAAAAGTACCAACAAAATTACCGGTGAAATCATTGCCACAAAGAACAAGGCGCGGTCTTTAAAAAACAACTTAATATCTCTTTGAACTAATGACCAAAAAGCCCTCATTATTTTTCCTCCTCATGACCAGTTGCGTTGATAAAAACATCATCCATTTGACCTTTTATTACTTCGAAGTCTGTGAAAAGTTCTGGAAAATCGACAACCATTTTTGTAACCAATGATAAACTCGGCAATTCCAGGGCGTATCCTTCTGGAATCTTTTTATATTTTAGCCCAGTTTTTTTGACGTCTTTAAGTTCAACATTGTAAAGAAATAATGTATCATTCGTGAACTTGTTCTTGAGTTCTAGCGGTGTTCCACTAGCAATAATTTTTCCTCTATCAATTATCGCAATATGATCAGCTGTTGCAGCCTCTTCCATGTAATGGGTAGTTAGAAAAACTGTCAAACCGCTCTTTTTTCGCATTTCGTCAATAGACTGCCAAACCAGTTTTCTGGTCGCTGGATCAAGACCGGTGGTCGGTTCATCAAGAATCAAAATCTCTGGATCATGAATAATGGCACGTGCAATATCGGCTCTGCGACGTTGACCGCCGGACAACTTTTCAACGGGGCGATTAATAATGTCGCTTAGTTCCAAAAGTTTCGTAACGATTTTTAATCTCTCGCTAAGTATATTACCGAAAATACCATATAACGATGCCCGAAATTTTAAGTTTTCGTACACAGTCAATTTTTTGTCCAAAACTGAATTTTGAAAAACTACGCCAACCTTCTTTTTTATAAGCAACGGATTTGTTTCAATGTTAACGTCGTTAATGAAAACTTTGCCAGAATCCTTTTGACTTAGCCCACAAATTACGGAAATAGTAGTACTTTTGCCAGCCCCATTTACACCCAAGAATGCAAAACATTCGCCGTGTTTTACTTCTAGACTAATACTATCGACTGCTTTAATTTTGCCATATCTTTTGATTAGATTTTCTATTTTTATAGCATCCATACCATATATTATATCAATAATCTATAAAAATCAGGTTGGTTTAAAATTTCAAGATTCTTGATCTTAAGTTCATAACCAACCTGTCCTTTCTTTAGTTATTGACAAAACGCTTAATGTTTGATACAATAAAAATATATTCGGCACTAGCCGCGGCCCAACTCGAAAGAGTTGGGAATATTTTTTACTCGAGGAATTTCAGCAATGAATTTCTAATTTTATTGGCATCGTTTTTGTCCAGTTTTCCCATACGGCTAGACAGCCTGGATACGCTAAAAGTTCTAATTTGCGACAACAAAATGTAGTTTCTCTTTTAGCTCAATCCACTCCTCAAAATGTTTCTCTTCCATCTCTATAAATTATATCATATTTTCTAGCAAGTTTTATCGCCTATCTTTAAACTTCTTAAATATTCTTTTTGCTTGCTTGTTATACGGTGACTTTCTCTCGCTTTTTGGATAGTTTTATTGTGTGTCCAGCTATTTAGTTTTTTCGTTTCTATGAATTTTATTGCATTTTCCCAATTTTTTGTGAGTGCGGTTGCAAAATACCAAGCAACCATCATTTTCACGTAGTATTCTTCGTTTCGTATTTTGGAGATTTCTTCCATGATTTTTGCATCAAAATTTTTATCAAGAAAATAGGTCATTGCCATTCCAATTCCAAATCTGATTGTATAGGTCTGGCTAGATTTTGTCCATTGGAGAATTTTTTCTCTTATTTCTGGTAAATGTTTTGCGAAAACTTTTGGGCTTAGTTGGTCGCAAATCGCCCAGTTATCTATAAATGGCAAAAATTTTTCAACAAGTTCAACGCATTTTTCAAAATCTTTTTCTTCGCAGATTACAAAAGAGTGTAGTTGGTTTTCATCAAAACTTTTGTGTGGCAAATCGTTCAAGAATTGATCGCGAAAATCATTTTTAGAAAAATCTTTTGCGAATTTTCGAAGTAGCGGTGTTCGCACTCCGTAAATTTTGACTTCTGGAATATTATTTATAATTTTTCTCTGAAACTCGGCATATTTTTGATCAGAATTATTCTCGAGAAAATTTTCTATCTCTTTCATGCTACGCATTATAACACTATTTTAAGCTTTCCGTGGTCGGGTTTAGGTAGTTTGACTTTACAAGAGAACGGTATATATGGAGTCATTGGTTGGTTTAAAATTTCAAGATTCCTATCTTTAAATTTATATAAATATAATCCCACAAAAAACATCATAATCAAAATGGTCATATATCCCTTATGTAGTAATTCTTATTTTATATGCTATAATTAAATTGTTCGAAGTCCCATTTTGTAGTAAGTTATCGGTAATTCGATAGTAAGTATTAAATCAAGAGTGGAGCACTCGCTCCAGTTGGTTTAATCACTTACTGCAGAAACGGAACTTCGAACACTCCAAGCGGGTGTTCCACTTTTTTATAAAACCTCGCTCGTAAATAATAAGGAGATATAATGGAGCATAGTCCAAACGAAAACCAGAATCACAATGAAAACATAAATGAAGAAAATGCTTTTATAAAAATGGCTGCAGAAGTCCCGTCCTTTGAGGAGCATATGCAAAAAATGCAAAGAACAAAGAGCGAACGTGCTCAACGCTTTTTGCAGTTGTCTGGCATTGAGAAATTACGAAATGATGAGAATTCGTTTGATGAAAAAATTCAAGAATTAACAAGAGATGGTGCGTACAAATATTTGACTACCCTAAACGGAATATTAAGAGGAATAAACAAAAAAAGTGAACGTGGCAGAAGAGATAATGTTCAGGTTGGGGAACATATGGCTCCATCAAAAGACGTTCAAGGTGTTATTCTAGGAGATACGGTTGAAACATTAAAAAACATAAAGGACAACCACTATCGCGCAACGCTGGCATACTACACTGTAAATAATCTTCATCTATTTCCGGATGGAAATGGAAGGACATCTAGGGCTGTCTATGAAATTTTTGACAACAATAACCCTAATTTAGATAATGAAAATTTTATACATAAAACAGATTTGCCAAATGAAACTGGTAGGCATGGAAAATTTGAGAAAACAAAAGGAATACAATCTGCCGATACCGCGTATGCTATTGCTAGGGAATGGATGAAAGAGTCCGCCGTAAAAGAGCAAAAAATGGATCCAAGGATGAGTGAGATGAATTCCAGAGTTGAAATATTATTTGGCAAAACGCCCGATGTGTATTTAACTAAAGATGCCGAGGAGAAACTTACGGACGTGGAGAAAAAATCTATAAATAAAGCGTTTCATGACGGAGATATTGCTACTATTTGTTTAGCCAGAATGCTATCGATGAAAGGAACTGCAAAAGACATAATAGATGATAACATTCACCAAAATAATAATGATCGGCCTTATATAGTTTTTGAAATTGAAAAAACAGATATAGATACCGGAGAATTAAATGAAAAAGCAGCCAAGACTTTTGATGGGTGGACAGCAGAGGACTATAGAACATTCTTAAAAGGGTTCAAAAGTACTCAAAGAAAAAATCAACAAGTTCTAAATGACATTTTTGCAAATCCTAGCAAGTACCCGATGGGAAATGGTCAGACTTGTGCAGACTGGCTGAGCCGCGTGGAATAATTCTAGTTTTTAGCAGCTGAACTTTATCAGAAAACGGTATATATGTAGTCGTATGTTGGTTTAAAATTTCAAGATTCTTGATCTTAAGTTCATAACCAACCTGTCCTTTCTATACTTATTGACAAAACGCTTAATGTTTGATATAATGGAAGTATATTCGGGAATACCCGCGTCCCCCTCTTCGGAGGGGTACATTTTTTATTTGTATAATTCATGGAAAGTTTTCTTTATAGCACAAAAAAAGAAGCTCCTGCGCTCGGCACATACTGCGCCCTGCAAGAACTTCAATACTTATATTGTATCAAATTAGTGTAGAAATATCAATGATTTGACCGTGTTTTGTAATCATGATCATTCTTTTAATTTGTTTTTGTTTTCGCATTTGACTAACTAAGAAATTTCTAACTTTTGAATCTCGGACTTTTTTAATACGAGAAGTATCAATTATTAAATTTGGTGACTGTTTCGTGGCGTCTTTTAATTTATGTTCAAAAGTATTTGAATTGAAAGATTCTGGCGATTTTATCTCGTATTCTATACCGTCTAATTTAATATCGGCTGTACGCGGGTCACCTTCTTCCAAAAACTCAACATAATGACCAGCCAAAGAAAGTATTTCCGCAACACGCATCTCATGAGGCCATGGTTTGCGTCCGGGAGTAATAAAAATTCCAGTCTTTTTCTTCTGCATAATATTTATTATATAACGAGAATTATTTTCCTAAATAAATTTTACAAGGGAACGGTATATATGTGGTCGCAGGTTGGTTTAAAATACCAAGATTCCACTTTCAAGTTCATAACCAACCTGTGAAATATTAAGTTTTATCTCTGTAAATTATTTCATAAAAAATGTTATAATAAAACCATAATTATAATAAATAAAACAATAGAAATCAAAAATAAGGCAAAAACAATGAATATTTTGGAATTCGCATCCGGCACCGAAAAAATGATTAGCCCGATGGATGTCGGCACCACTCACCACATGCAAAAAAAGCTCTGCAAACTTCCAAAATGGATTCAGCGCAAGATAGTGACAAGCGCCGCCGAAAAGGCCAATAAAATGGGGTTCGTTGTTGAGCCGTACGCCTTCTTCCTGTTTTACGAAATAGAAGATCCAAAAAAAGTTCAAAAATATCTTCCTGACAACTTTGAGCCTTGCGAATCAAGCATTTTTGAAAACGATCCTCCCAAATTTTATGGCATTACGAGTATTTTCCGTGTTCATACCAGTGCCTTTTGGGGTGCTCGCGCAGAATTCTACGTAGTGGCAAAAGATAAAAATACCGGTTTAGTCAGTTGGATTATTTTAGATTATGTGAGCGACACTATCGGTTACGATAATAAAAATGGCTTGCGCTCCCCAGAAGCCTCTCATGCCATAATAACTACTACTTGTGAAGGTGAATTCCTCGCCGATATTGCCCGCACTCGCGATCGTCGTCATCTCAAATGCGTCGCTAGTCTTAAAAATCCAAAAATGCGCCCGCTCAATGAGAAGCTTTGGATAGAAGGAAATACATCTATCGCATATTCCGATGAACTTAGCGGTTTTGATGGTGACCTATTTTCCCTCACGTTCCTTCCACGCGAAATGAAAGAAGCCTGGGAAATTTCACTAGCCGACATAAAGACAGCAGAAGTTTCTTGGTTCCCAGCTGCAATGGGCGGCAAACTTTCTGGTGCTGCCTGTTTTCCATTCGCCCAACATATGCTCTCCGACAGCCCAGGTCGTTGTACCAACTATCACTCTACTTCCGAACTCGCTGCTGCCGCCGAAAAAATCGACTTCAAAAAAATAAAAACTTTTTCAAACAAGTAGTAATAGTCCACACCAGATGTTACAATATTTCCATGAATATAGAATCATCAATCGAAAGTCGTAAAGCTGCATTATATTCAGCCTATGACATTACTGATAACAATATCAAAAAGAGATCGAAGAATTATTTTTGCGCATCAAAGACTATGGCAAGACTTGCAAAGACAGTCTGGATTTTGAGGCAAAATTTGCAGCCTCAGAATTGAATACTGAATACATTAAACCACTTCGTCACGAAGCTTATGAAAAAAGCAAAGAAACACTTCGTAGTAATCCAGTCGGAAATGCATTGTTTAATGCAAATAATCATCTCGAAAATGTCAGCCATCTTTTGAAACTAGCAAGGAAAAAGTAATTCACTATTCCCGGCGATCATCTGTACAAGCACGAATTAATTTTTTATAATATATAAGCGCTTTTTGCTTTATAATTTCTACAAGCAAAAAACTATATCTGGAATTGAGAATTGTACAACTCTGCGTAAGAGCCGTTCTGCTTCATCAGTTCATCATGGTTACCAGCTTCGACAATATTTCCATCGCGCATTACCAGGATTAAATCAGCATTTTTGATTGTTGAAAGTCGGTGCGCAATAATAAATGATGTGCGTCCGTGCATTAATTTATCCATCGCTTTTTGGACTAGCTCTTCCGTCCTCGTATCGACGTTCGACGTTGCTTCGTCTAGGATTAAGAACGGCGCATCTTCAATCATACCGCGTGCTATAGTAATGAGCTGCCTTTGTCCTGATGAAACAGAATCGTTATCAGAAATATCACTATCGAGTCCATCGGGCAGGGTCTTAATAAAGTGTGATAAACCGACTTTATCACAAACATCCCAGATTTGGCTATCTTTCACATCTTTCCTATTATAAACTATGTTTTCCCTCATTGTGCCAGCGAATAACCATGTATCCTGTAAAACCATCGTGAATAAACTATGGACATTTTCGCGAGATAGTTCAGAGATTCGCACGCCATCAATCAGGATATCGCCCGAATTTATTTCGTAAAATCTCATTAACAAATTCACCATCGTAGTTTTTCCTGCACCAGTCGGGCCTACAATTGCAATTTTTTGACCAGGCTTTGCTATTGCAGAAAAATCCTTTATTATCATTTTATCTTCATTGTAGCCAAATTTCACATGTCGAAATTCGATCTCTCCGCGGACTTTTTCTTTATTCAATTTCTTCTTATTTTTTTGTTCTGGCATTTCTGTCGCATCTAAGAACTCAAAAACACGTTCTCCTGCAGCCGCGCAAGACTGAAGATAATTCAATGACTGCGCAATCTGGTTCAATGGTGAAGTGAACATTCTCACATAAATTATGAATGCTACTATAGATCCAAAAGAAATAATATTATTCATTGTGAGAAGTGCACCAACGACACAGACGGCAACATATCCAAGATTTCCAATAAACATCATCATCGGCGACATAAGACCGGAAAGGAATTGTGACTTGCGATTTGCTTCATAAACTTTCTGATTCAAACGATCGAATTCTTCATCCGCTTCTTTTTGTCCATTGTATGCCTTGACAACATTTAACCCGGAATAAATTTCTTCGATATGTGAATTAATATTGCCCAGTTCTTTCTGTCTTGCGGTGAAATGCTTCTGCGACTTCTTTAGAACGATAGAGACAAAGAAGAAGCCAATTGTTCCAGAAATAACGGCTGTTAATGCCATGATCCAATTCGTAACGAACATCATTATTACTACACCAATAAACAATGTGACTGCGGCGATAATAGTCGAAAGTGATTCGTTTAGGCTCTGTGCTATCGTATCTACATCGTTTGTCACACGAGACAAGGTATCACCTGTCTGATTATCATCAAAGAATTTCAATGGTAACTTATTTATTTTTGCAGAAATTCGATCTCGCAATTCTTGCGCAAAGCGATTCGAAACGCTAGTCATTAAAAATCCTTCAATAATCCCTGCAATCGCACTACTGGTCTGAAGACACACAATTAGTATCGTCATTCCCCAAATCGCATCAAAATCCATCTCCGATTTCAAACCTGCTGCAATCGTATTCGTCAAATCTGAAAGCAAATTCGGCGCCAAAATAGAAAGAACTGAACTCGCCGAAGCAACTATTGTAGCAATGATCGCCATTAGTCGAAAATTTTTCAGTTCAGAAATAACACGGCGGATCGCTTTTCCAAAATCTTTACTTTTTTCCACTTCACCTTTTGGTCTTGCCATTACTCTGCCCTCCTTACTGCAAAAGTTCCGAGATTTTTCAAAGCTTTTTTTCGAGCCTTTTCGTCTTCTTCCATAAAGTTATCTGGTCTAATATTCATCGATTCTTTTATTTCCTCCGGCGACAATTGCGATTCGGCTATCTGCTTATAAACTTTACATTTTTTCATGAGTTCAGTATGTGTACCTTTTCCGACGCATTTTCCATTATCGAGTACTATGATTTGGTTCGCGTTCATGATTGTGCCGATTCTCTGTGCAACGATCAGACATGTAGCGTGTTTCGTGTGCTTCTTAAGTGCTTTTCTGAGTGCGGCATCAGTTTTGTAATCAAGAGCAGAAAATGAATCATCAAAAATGTATATTTCTGGATCTCGAGCAATCGCGCGAGCAATCGCCAAACGCTGTTTTTGTCCGCCAGATATATTTGTACCACCTTGTGAAATATGTGCAAAATAACCCTTTTCTAATTTCTCTACGAATTCAGTTCCTTGCGCCACTTTTATCGCTTCCGTTACATCCATAGCACTTCGCTTACCTCTGCCATTATCACCGAAAGCAACGTTGTATGACACTGTGCCATCCATCATTACTGCCTTTTGAGGAACATACCCAAGCCTATTATATAAGGAAGCAAATGTGTAATCTTTGACATCTATACCGTCGACTAATACCTCACCTTCAGTCGCATCATAAAATCTTGGAACTAAGTTTATTAATGTGGATTTTCCAGATCCAGTCGAGCCAATAAACGCAATCGTCTGCCCTCGTTCTGCCCTAAATGAAATATTCTCGATCACATTATCTTCTGCTCCTGGATATTTGAAACTCACATTTTTGAACTCAACCGTGCCTTGTTCTGGAGCATCTTTCACATCACGATCACCCTCTTTTATACTCAATTCCATATCCATGACTTCATTAATACGCGCCGCTGATACCTGTGCACGTGGTACCATCATGAATATTACTGCCAACATTAAGAAAGACATTATTACTTGCGTAGCATAAGAACTCAAAACAATCATATTTGAGAAAATCGTTAATTTGTCCATCGCATTAGCATCGTGAATCAAAAATGCTCCAATTATATACACGGCTAGTGTAAGAAATTGCATAAAGAAGAAAATAATAGGAGAAAACAACGACAGTGCCTTCTGGCTAAAAATCTGAGTATCAGTAAGATCCTTGTTTGCTTTTGCAAATTTTTTCTCTTCATATTTTTCTGCATTAAATGCTCGTACAACACGGATACCAGTCAAATTTTCCCTAGTCACACTATTAAGCTGATCCGTCATTTTTTGTATCAGCTTAAACCTCGGAACAACCAATATCATTATTACTACTACAAGTGATAACAATATTACGACGGTAAGAGCTGTGGCCGCACTCCACTCCCAAGATTTGCCAAGAATTTTTGTAATAGCCCAAATTGCGGTGAGTGGTGCTTTAATAAGCATTTGCATTCCGAAGGATAAGAACATTTGAACCTGTGTAATATCATTCGTCGTACGAGTGATTAAGCTGGAAATGGAAAACTTGTGGACTTCTCCCATCCCTAGCGCTTCGACCTTGGTGAATAATTTCTTTCGGACACATTTAGAAAAGTCTGCAGAAATATTCGCCACCAAATACCCCACCAATGTCATACTCGCAAGGCTGCCCAAGGCACATGTCATCATTAATCCGCCATTCGCTAGAATATCAGACATTTGTGACCCTTCAGTCTGGACCAATCTTGTAATTTCCGACATAAAATCTGGCATTTCTAGATCCAACCAGACTTGGGCGCAAATCAAGATAATCACAATCAAGAGCAAAACAACATCTCTCTTCGTGAGATTCTTCAACAGTTTAAACATAGTGTTATTATCATATCAATCGGGTCGAAAAAAATCAAGCATAGCTGAGTTATACGTTATTCCAATTCGAACCATTTTTCGAAGGAAAAATCCGGGCCAACGACAGAACCCACGGCAAGCTTCTGTTTTGGAAGACTACTTACTTCTTTTTCCAATTTCCTTGCTAAATTTTGAATATAACATTCTGCCGCAAAAGAAATTTGATGCTGTTTAGTCTTATCTACAAATTCAAGAGGATCCCCATGAGAACGACTTTTGCGGTATTTCACTTCTGTAAAATAAATCGTATCCTTCGTTGCTGAGACGATATCTATTTCATAATACTTCGTCTTGTAATTCCGTGACAAAATTGCATGACCTTTCGACCTTAAATATTGTGCAACTATTTCTTCTGCTTTATCGCCAATCTGTTTCGTCGAATTATTTATCTTATTAGACTTATAATTCGACCCAATCACACCATTGTTATTACTGATATTAGCATCGACTTGCGATTTATTCATAATATCTTTGACCGGGCGAAAACTCTGTCGATGTTCTGGACATATTCCATATTCTACTAGACTTTTCTTATGTAACGCCGTTCCATATCCGACATGTTTTTCGAAACCGTATTCAGGATATTTTTCCGAAATTTCTACCATATAATTATCACGTGCCACCTTAGCAATAATAGACGCAGCCGAGACTTCTTTTATTTTCATGTCGGCCTTCGGCAATACTGATACATTATTCTCATATTTCGTTCCGACAAGGAAATTTTGCGTGCCGTCAACGATTATTTCCATAAAATCCAAACAAATCTCATTTGGATTAGGAGCGTTCTGCGTGAGATTATCTACTGCTCTTCGCGCAGCAACTCGAAGCGACTCACTCAGCCCAATCCGATCCAGCTCATTCGCTGGCACCCATCCCAAGCCCGTCATCACTCCAGTCGCACGAGCTTCATCGCTTAATAGCATTCGGTTCAATTCTTCTCGTTTTTTCTTCGATAATTTCTTTGAGTCATTTAATTCGTCTAACCATGCGGCATCATCAGAATAATTCTCAGGCAATATTGCAGCGCCAATGACAAGCGGTCCAGCCCATGGACCTCGTCCAACTTCGTCAATTCCGAGAATCGCCATGAATTGATTATATATGAAAAATCAAAAAAGGGACGAAATTGTCCCTTTGATTGAGTCTATACTATTCTGCTTTGGCATCTGCTGTAGATTCTTTTGCAGGTTCTGCTGTATCTGCAGGTGCTTCTGCTGCTGCCTCGACAGGTGTTTCAACAACTTCTTCCTCAGCTGGAACTGTAACGTCGTTTACTGCATTGCGATCGAAATCTTTGCTAGCAAGACGTGCAGACTTACCAGAACGCTCACGAAGATATGATAGATTCTTGCGGCGAACCTTTGAACGCTTGACAATTTCGATTTTTTCTACGAGTGGGCTATGGATGAGGAATGATTTCTCAACGCCGACTCCAGATGCAATTTTGCGGACGGTAATTCGTGCGGTATGAGAATCCTTACGATCTGTACGGATAACAACACCTTCGAATACCTGCAAACGAGACTTATCGCCTTCCTTGATTTTCTGTGTGACTTTTACGGTGTCACCGGAACGAACATCGACGACAGCTTTCTTTTTCTGTTCGTCACCAATTTTCTTTAGAATAGAAAAACTCATATTATAACCTTTTTTATTAACACTTGTGTATGATTATAACAAGAAATTCAAGAAAATTCAAGTACAAAATAAGTTACTCTTGTTTTTTCTCCTTCTTGATTTTTATGCTAAAGTGTGATATAATGTAAAGATACGCTATTTGCTCTTTTACATGAATTCTGGGAGGTGTGTAAAATGAAAGATTACCAATCGTTAATACTTAGTTGTCTTTATTTTATTATCATAGTACTATTATGTGGTCGGCTCGTCTTTCTAAAAATACAAGAGCCACCAACACTGAAGTCAGTATATAGGATACCACATGATGTCGACTCTATTACTATTCCTGGTCGCGATTATCTCATTATTGTTAATAGGGATTTTCCTTTCAATTTTAGCAGTAAATATAACAAGGATTTGCAAGATGATCTCGTTTTTATTGTAAACGCAGTCGACGGAGATGTAATGGCAGTAGAAAAATCGACCTATCTTGCCTTTTCTATGTTGCAAAGAGATGTACGCGAAAACGACGGAATAGATGTACAACTCTACGATGGCTACCGAACCGCCGAGGATCAATTATTTATCCAGAGTCTAAGTTCGCATGACCCACCGACAACAAAGCCGAGTAATATAGGATATAGTGAACATCATACTGGACTAATACTTGATATAGTAGTCTGGATGAGCGAAGATGGAGAAAATTACACCTGGTATTCCGCAACACCTGAAAGGATAGAAAAAATGCCAGAATTCCAGAAGCTATATTCTAAACTTGCCGATTATGGTTTTATTGTTCGTTATCCAGAAAATAAGACAGACATCACAGGTGTAGAAGGAAAATCTTTCGAGATCCGTTTCGTCGGCTCAAAAGAAATTGCCCACGAAATAACAGAAAAAGGTCTCTGTCTAGAGGAGTACAAAAGCATCGAAATGCAATAATAACAGCAAATAGCGCCGCGGAGCGAAAGCTCCGCTTTTTTATTCAGAAAATACAGAAGTAACTTCAGGTTTATTATTTTAGGCTATACTTTTAATTTTAGACTTTATTTTTCTGAATTATCTGATATAATATATCTATGCCAAGTTGATTTTGGCAAATTTAAAATTTGGTCCGGTAGCTCAGCTGGTTAGAGCACGAGCCTCTTAAGCTTGGTGTCGTGGGTTCAAGTCCCACCCGGATCACCAACAAGGGAACCTGTGAAAAACTCAGGTTCGAAGATGAAATTAAATGGTGATTTATATCTGTAAATCACCTTTTTTGCATCGAACTTTTTTGGCAGTCCCACCAATTCCAAACTTTACGTTAAAAATCAATGTTTTCGGCAATTTTAAACGCAAAGTTATAAATATTATATTATTACGTCTAATTTGCCTATTCAGCTCTCTTCTCGATGTCAAAAGTATTTCTTCCTATTTCCAAATCGAATGTAATACTCTTCTCGCCATTTTGAAGCCTTATCGTTGTCATTCCGGTTTTTCTAAATTCCGCATCGACACAAAAACTCGTTTCCGAATCAAATTCTTTTTCTACGACTCTGACCGTTCCATATTTCTCATCCATTTCGACGTCAAATTCACCATCGAAATAAACCTCGTCGTTACTACACATAATCGTTGTATTATACGTATTCTGACCACTCAATATATTCAATACCGCACATACGGCCACAATTATTGCACATATAGCTGAGCCGATTATTCGCTCGCGTCGGTGCTTGAAAACCATAAAAACATACAAGAACATCGTCACAATACAGAAAATCAAGCTAAATAAGTGATTCGGGAAAAATGCGATCGTTTCGCGCAGGAAGTTATTGACATGCCAACCGAGTAGAATCCATATTGGTAGCATGATAAATAATCCCCACCATTTATCCTTCTTCAGATAATACCCAACGTATCCCATCGGAAGCGTCAAAATCGTCCATATTAGCCACGTCTTGTAGTAGCCAAATATTTCCCATTCCGCATTTCCGAAAACAATCTGAACTAGATATACAAGCGGCTGGCTTATCAAGAAAAATACAAAACATTTCAGGGCGGCATCAATGTTCGATTTGCTGCCAAGGATAATAAGTACTCCGAATAAAATCCACCACTCAAAGCTAATACTAATATCCTGAAATGAGGTATCTCGAAGAGATGGAACCATCGCGATAATTCCAGTATATATACCCATTAAAACTGCAACCAAGATGACTGCAACCCAAGGAAGTCGGAATTTTTTTTCAGCCTTATTCATAGTATTATTATACTCCACTGCATCGTATTAGTTTAGAATTGCAATAGAAATATTCAAGTAAGCAGCAAATGTTGTCCAAAGAATATATGGCAGAAGACACCACATTACAGGCATTGACAGCTTTCGGATTTTTACCATTAAAATAATTATCAGAATCCACATCACTGCTAATATTGCGAGCGCAATCCAGTATTGACTCAAATTAAAGAAAACTGGAGTCCAAGCGAAGTTCAGTGCAAGCTGTACACCGTAAATAATTAGTGCAGTTTTTGCAGTCTTCTTCTCAACTTTTTTACCATTTTGACCTTTGAACCAAATTAGGTATGACGAAACGCCCATCAGGACATATAAGATTGTCCAAGCAACTGGAAATAGCCATGCTGGTGGTGCCAAGAATGGCTGATTAAAATCGCCAAACTTCTCCATCGCATTCATTGTGAACAATGAAGATATGAAACCTCCACCCAGTGGTGCGAGTATGCATAGAATTATTCTCCATACTTTGCCGAAAGTAGTAAGTTTTGTTTTTTTCATTTTTGCCTTTCTGTTTTATAATTCTTATGCATATAATAACACATTTCAACTCATCTTTCTAGCTACTACTCTGTAATTTTTTACAAAAAATGGTATAATATCAGTATGAAAATTCAAGAAAACATCCCTATTTCTTCCCTTACCACTATGAGAATTGGTGGAAGTGCGCGCTACGTAATCGAAGTAGAGAATCTTGGAGATCTGAAATCTGCTTACGACTTCGCAAAGACAAAATCTAGCAAATCACCTCTTCCGACTTGGATCATGGGCGGTGGTGCTAATACGATCGGCCATGATGATGGTTTCCCTGGCCTTATCATTCTTAATCGCATGAAGGGGATAGAAATCCTATCCCAAACCGCAGACGAAGTAGTAATCCGTGCAATGGGTGGAGAAATTTGGGACGACTTCGTCAAATTCACGACCGACTTAGGCTATTCTGGCGCGGAAACTTTGAGTGCAATTCCGGGGACAGTTGGCGCTGCTCCTGTTCAGAATATCGGAGCATATGGACAAGAAGTATCTCATATTATTGAAAGTGTTGAAGCATACGATACTCTCTCTGGAGAACTTGTAGTAATAGGTCGTGAAGATATGCATATGTCCTATCGTTCTACAATATTTAATACCGGAAAAGATGCTGGACGATATTTTATTATAGCTGTGACCTTTATCTTAGAAAATGAATCGTCCATGCAGCCACCATTTTATAATTCCCTCCAGAAGTATCTTGACGAGCATAGTATTACCGATTATTCTCCAGCTTCGATTCGTAACGCCGTAATAGCAATTAGAAGAGAAAAACTTCCAGACCCGGCTACTACTCCGAGCGCCGGCAGTTTTTTCAAAAATATTTATCTCACATACAAAGAAGCCGATGTGGCCGAGGCGGCCGGCATCAAGGTCTATACGAAATCCGACGATCAAAAAATGATTAATTCTGGCTTCCTAATCGAACAAGCCGGTCTAAAAGGTAAACTCCTTCACGGCTTCCGCGTATCGGAAAAAGCAGCCCTTATTTTGATAAACGAGAGCGCAAAATCTTATTCAGATCTCGTCGCAGCTCGTCAAGAAATAATCGATACAGTATACGCAAAATTTGGCTTCCGTCTCGAACAAGAGCCAGTAGAGATAAGTGCGAAAAAATAAGGACGGTATGGTAAAAGAATTAAGCGGAAGAGAAATTGCAGGTTTTGTAAAAGAACGTCAAGCTCATGCAGTTCGCGAAATGCGCACGCGCAAACTTTTTCCAAAGCTTCTAATCATTCGCGACAGTGACAATCCTGTAATTACAAAATACGTCAATCTAAAAATAAAATACGGCGAAGATATCGGCGTAGTCGTTGAAGACAAAAAAGTATCGAGCATCGAAGAGGCTCAGAAAGCTATCAAAATAGCAAACAATGACACTTCAATTTCTGGCATTATCGTCCAGCTACCACTCAAGGATGTTTCTCGCATAGACGAAGTAGTGAATTTGATAAATCCCAAAAAAGACGTCGATGGACTATCTCAATCCACGCCAGATAATGAACGTGTATTTTATAGCGCGACTGCTGCCGCGATTAATTGGCTACTGGCCGGACACGACATCGACTTGAAAAGTAGAAAAATCGCTCTTGTCGGGCACGGCAGATTAGTAGGTGCTCCGCTCGAAAAGATGTGGACGAAATCCGGATACGATGTGACCGTTTTTCGCCACAATAGCGATTTATCAGCCTTACACGATTATGATTTGATCGTATCTGCAACAGGTGTTCCGCACCTAATAAAACCCGAGATGATAAAGCATGGCGCTGTGATTGTAGATGCTGGAACTGCGAGCGAAGACGGAGTACTAGTCGGCGACATAGATGATTCCGTCCGTTCTCGCTCGGACATCAAAGCAATCACTCCAATCGTTGGCGGCGTCGGGCCTTTGACCGTCGCAGTATTATTCGAAGACGTAATACAAGCCACTGCATAGTAGTTTCTGTCAAAAATTCAAATAAAAACTACTGCGACTAGTTACGAATACGTAACGATTATTATGGATTAATTATTACGATCTATTCCGATTCGCTCATCATAAGCTCTGCTAGCCTGGTCGATAGATCCAATTCCACCATTATCTCGTGCAAGTTTGTCGTAGGCTTGCCTATCCGCTGCCCTACGTGATTCAAAATCGCGTCTAGCATTTTCTTTGATAGCTTCTTCATGAGCAATCTCCACGTCTTGGACAAATGTATTAGGGATAGAATTTGTGTTCGTACCACCAGTACTGCTTGGTCCATTAGCACTACTAGATCCACCAGTGCTACCAGTGTTACCTGTATTTCCAGTTGCATTATTGTCATCCTGGTCAATATCAAAACTCTCACCTTCAGTTGCATTTGCATTTGTATTTTGAGCAGTATTTCCTCGTCCAAAAGCAATTTCACTAATAACATCTTGCACATCCTTCTTCGCACTGCCACGTAGGCGAACGTTACTCCATGCAGCATTTGCCTGAGAAATAAGGGCTTTTTCTCTATCATATTTACCTGTTGCATCATTCATAATATTATCATATCCAATATCATTGATGTGCTTAGAGTATCGTTTAAGCTCTTCCTTATCCATGCCAATGAGCTGTTGCTCAGACAAACCACCCCAGTTGACTTTAGCTGCGTAATCAGAAATATTATCTCCGCTGCCTTCAGCTCCGCCTGAAATCTTCCCTTCAGCAAGATTATTTATATAATCATACGTTGAGCGCGCACCAGATTTCAAATCACCCAATTTATTATCCCCCTTTGCAGCTGTAGCAATTCTCTGTAAAGCAACAGTATTGCCATCATTACCAAGTGCTTGCATTACCTGATGTAAAGCTTCAGCTCCATGATGACCAGACGCCATCAACTGACTTGTAAGCGCATACCTTTCAACGTCATCGGTAGCATTGTAAAGAGCGTACGCCAAAGTATCTTCACTAAATGAATTGCCGCTCCCATCGAAGTTTTTTACCTCGCCAATTCGATTTACCATTCCGCTATTAACATTCTTCGCCTTTGTTGCTTCAACTTGACGGTTGAAACGCTTAGAGGCAGCCTCAGACTTAATCAATTCAGGGTCATTGAATAGATCTTCATCATTCATTTTTTCAAGAGCTGCTTGCGCCTTCGCATATTGTAACTGTTGCTCTGGAGTCCTCATGCCAGCACTAATGTTGCCAATTCTTCTAGTGACGCCTTCGAGACGTCGTTTTTCTGCTCTACGGCTTCTCATATCTTCACGGTCTCTCGCATTAGCCTGAATATTCTTAAATGTATCTGTACGCTTTGCTCCACCCTGAGCAAGTCCGCCCAGCCTCTTCCCCATTCCTTGACCAAATCCTGATATTTTCGCACCAATATTGCCTAATGCTGAGAATGAACCCTTCAAAAGTGTCGGAACGAAGAAGAATGGAACGACTGTGAGTAGAGCAGCGATCATATTAGTTCCGAATCCAGTATCAGTCGATGCGATAATTTTTCCTGCGAGGGCAGATCCGCCAATCAGCGCTCCACAAATCGGAAACAGCAGAAGTAGCCCAGTAAGTGCTTTCCACCATTTCTGGAAAAGTGGCTTTGTATTTGGCAACATGTATAGTACGAAAGCTAACGGCGAAATAACGACCAGTATTATTACACCTGCTTGCCTTACACCCAACAATATAAACATAAACAAGACGGCAATTAACATTGATACTAAGCCCGCTAGAAGTGGCAGAATAATGACCGGTGCCCACATCGCTGCAGTAGCTGCAGCGACAGTTCCTGCGCTACCAATAATTGCGGCAGAAATAAATGTTGTCACTATTCCATGGCCAACGTCAGCGCGTTTACCATTTATCTCAATCACTTCAAACAAATTTTTTAATCCATATCCAGCAATATTCGAAACATCTACAAGTACCTGACATATAATATATGACAAGTTAATCAATATCGCGGCTACAATCAATTTTGGCAGAATCCTCTTAATGCCTAGATTATCAATTCCGATGCCAGTAATCTGGGAAAATACCACCACGAGAAGAAGAATCACAAATGCAATGTTCGCAAAACCTTGGAATGTCTGCCAGCCTTTATATACTCCATTATTGTCAGTATTAAATGCCGAAACGTTTATTTCTAGAAATGGGGTTATTATTTCATCGTAAATCCAATCAAGAGCACTACGAAGCGCTGAAATAATAGGACATACAATCCATCCGAGAGAATTTGCGCCGCCGAAACACATATCATCGTCGTTGACGGCCGATTCACAATCCTCGTCTCCTGGTTCACATTTTTCGACCGCAGGAGTATCGATACAGTTGCCGTTTTCGTCTTTTGTACAATTCTCACATGCTGGCAAACCAGCGCCATCTACGAGCGTCGTTCCATCAAGCTCATTTAACAAACCTTCCCAGTCTACTTCGCCCCACCAAGTATATCCACTTCCTCCCCCGGATGGTATATTGTATTTATTGCCAATGGCCTCTGGTTTTTGTTTAACATAATAGTCAACCGAATTAATAGTTATCTTTCGATCTAATGTGCTACGTGGTGTACAGCTAACATCGCCATCCTTGGATAGATAGTATTGCAAGACTATCTGTCTTTCGTCTGTAGTAAAGATCATTGACTTGTTACTTTTGAACAATGCGCTCTGAGCTTTTTGGAACGGATTTGACGACAATACATATGCACCGGTCTCGCCACCTTCCGTGTTGCTAGCAGCTTCCTCGCTACCTTTATACATATATTGCTGATCGCCAACCCAGTACATTTTGCCTGAGCCGCCGAAAGCGTTATCAATGGCACTAATTGCAGCATTCCAATCATCTCCAATTCCCACACTAGCTACGTTTGGTTTGTCCTGAAAAGAACCTTCATTTACATAAATGGCCAAAGATACCATCGAGCTATCCACATTGATCATAAAACAATTACCACCTGAATTGCCTTCTATAACTGCACCACCACCAGTAATCTTACCAGATGGATCTACGTCTGCACAAAGAGAAGCAGACTGAGATTCTTCTATGATTTCTTGTCCAGATCCGGTAGAGTATGGTTTTCCAATTACGAATTTATAGCATTTTCTGCTCTTTAATGGATCCTTTGCCCAAACATAACCCAAGGATTCTAGTAGTGTTTTCTTTGATTCTTCATTTGTTGCAGAAAAACTAGGGGCGTATTTTGAAATAATTCCCGCACAAGTAATACTATCACCGTTTGGCAAAGGATATGCTGCGTCTTCTAGAATAATTCCACTATGGCCATCATTGCTATCGATACTGTTCAATTCTGCAGTGTAAATTTCTTGTTTGAATCTACCTTTGTCATAGCAGTATTTCAAGTTCGCCATCTCGGCGTGGTTTACAACTGTCTGCAGATCAGCAGCATAGGCTGAATTATTTGAGAAAAAACCAATCCCAAAAACAGCAATGGCGGCGGATAGTAATACCTTAATCTTTTTGTTCATTGCCACCCTCATTCTCGGTTTCTTCTGCCTTGGCTGGAGATGCAATCTCGTCTGCGATAGTATTACAACTATTGATTAATGAGTAAATTTCTGAGCGAACGATAGTATTAACTTTCAAAGAATCCTCGCCATTTTTGTTTGATTCATCTTTATCAACCGATAGTTTACAATCGGATTTGATTTCACCATCTGCTATACATTTGTTCTTCTTGGCAGAATCAATTACCTTGTACTGATATTTAAAAATGCTTTCTCGCAAAGAATAATATTCTCTCGCGACATCATAATCTGAATCTCGGAAAACACCATAATTTTCTTCAAAATAACTCTTTAATCCTGATTCTCCACCACTTTCAGAATAAACTCCAAGGAGAGTTTTGATTGACAAATCTCCGGCGATTGCGTAGTTTGAAACAAAATCAAGTGTATTTTTATAAGACGGCACATATGCTGCTAAAATTGGAGAACTATTGTAACTGCTATTATTATTGTAGTCATTAACAAAAGCAGCGTAATACTCTTTTGCAGCTACAAAAAATGAGTCAACATCACTACGATCGACATAGATTGATTTATATGCAGCAGTGTCGTAATAAGCCATATCTGTAGCTGAATATTTCAGCTCATCTGTGCCATTCATAATCCAGTTAGCATATCTAGCAAATGATTGATCAACGGCACCGGTTTGTGGGATATTGTTGCTACTGCCACTACCACCGCCATTATTGCTATTCTTGTCTCCCCCGCTGACAAATGCCATCACAATTCCAACTACCAGTGCAATTGCACCAAGGACTAGAATTACACCACCGATCTTGATCAGCAATGCTTTATTGATTGGTTTTGAGCCACCGGCAGGTTTGTCATTTGGGCTAGACGAGATGATAATATCACCTGTTACAGGGTCGACATTGTCGACTCTCTTTCTTTGGAGCAAGCTTTTACCGCTCGCAAAACTGTTCCCGCTGTTTAGCGAGTCCATTGTCTGCGAGACATTTGCTCCAGTAGACAATGTATTTCCCCCGAGATTACCAGCAGCGCCAAAAACAGGATTAGCCCCAGTAGACTGTGCTTGTTCATTTTGACCTTCCTGCCCACCCTGTGGCACTATTTGTTTTGGATCCATTATGGTTTTATTATACCATAAGCGGGTTGAAAAAGGAAGAAAAAAACAGAGATTTTTTACAATATTTTGCAGCTGGAGGTAGAGCGTCGTTATAGCTGGCGGTAGGGCGTCTTGCTGCGCAAGACTCCTCACGGGCGTCGCACACAGAGATAAAAAAATAATCCCTTGCAGGGATTCTTTTTTTATCTCTGGTGCGAGTGGAGGTAGTCGAACCCTCATCCCAAGTTTGGAAAACTTGTATACTAACCGCTGTACGACACTCGCTTAATTTTAAATGGGGCGGGTAACTGGTTTCGAACCAGCGACCTTCTGGACCACAATCAGACGCTCTAACCAACTGAGCTATACCCGCCGTCTATGCTAGATTATATCATAATTACTGCAAAAATACTAGATATATGAATGCTCCAGCAATTCCACCTAAGATCAACGTTAATAATACTGCTAATGCTAATGGAAATTTATTCACTTTTCCATCGACCTCTGGAACAGAAATTGTTTCTTGCTTTGTTTCTGTATTTGACTCAATCGGCGCTATTTTTTCCAATGTCTGTACTACTTTCGACGTTGCTCGTACCGATGCAGAACGAGTTGGTGTTTTTTCTGGAATAGAAATAATCGTAGAAGATGTTTGAATAGTCGAAGAAGCTTTTTCCTTTGCTACACTATTTGATAATGGTCTTTTTTCGACAGATACCGAATTCAAAAATGGAGATCTAGCACCCAAAATTTTTCTGTAAGGCTCGACTTCTGGCTTCTTCTTTTCAACATTTACACTTCGAACAGAACTACCATCTATATATGTTGTTGGCTCCTTGAATTCTGGTTTTTTTCTGTGTAAAGATTGTTCTACGAGTGGATCTGCTCCACTTGAAGCGAATAATGTTGTAGGTTCAGAAATGAAATGTTCCGTTTTTTCTCTCTTGATCTGTTCTACCGTTGTGTCCTTTTCGGTATTTTCAGCTCCCGACGTCTCTAGTAATTCGTCTGGTATTACCTCAGATTCCTCAAGTGCATCAATTTCTTCTTCGAAGTCTTGTACTGCTGACGACAAATTATCAGCTAATTCAGGAGAATTAACACTCGCACTCGCAAAACCCGCCAACACTTCTGCTAGCTCATCGTTTTCGGCTATTTTATTTTCTTCATTATCTGTCGTTGTCATAGCATCAAGTGCATCTGCGACCGTAAGGTCTTCTGAATCGAGTGGACCTGTCGCAGCAAGACTCTCGTTGCTGGTATAATCTTCTTCAATCATATCTGCTGGAAAATTATCTTCCGGAGTAATATCATCTTTCGTTTCAACAATAGTATCTTCCACGTTAGCTATTGTCGTAGTTCCTAGTTGATCACTTTTTCTGACCGAAGAGATTGCAGAACTTACTCTTCTCATGAAATCAATTCTGACTCCTCTCCTTCTAGGTATATCCTTGGTTGTCGGCACTTCAGCTTGAACTTCGTTTAAACTGTCTTCTTCTAATTTCTCTGATTCTTCCGGCAATTCTTCTGTCAGTTCTCCTAACGGCTCTTCCAGTGATCCTTCTGATAGCTCTTCATCCGGAATTCTATCGTCAACGCGGCGTAGCTTCTCATTATCTATAACAGTACTTTTCGCAACAGGACCCTCAAAAACTGGCTCTTCCAAAGGAAGATCGTCTATCGAATCGACGACAATCGGGTCTTCTCTTCTAATAGAATGTGATGCCTGCACGGGTGGTCGTTTGATCGGACGCTTAATATCTCCTATGAATAGATTCTTCGGCATATTGATTTTTGCCGACCTATCAATGCGCGATTCTTTTGGTGCCAAATCATTGTCTGATACTGTTACAACTGAAGCTGGCTGTCTTGGTGCACGTCTTGGCATAGCAATATCAGGTCGTGGATGAGAAATAGGAGTCTGTGGGTTCTTTTTCGGCTGAGAGACACTATGAATAACCGGTCTTGAAACCGGTGCAAAATCCATTATTCGCCTTTTTCCCACTGTTGGCTCTGGAGCTGGAGCTACTTGTTTTGTCATATTTTACTCTTTTGCAATTTCAATTATATCACTAAACTGATCAGCAATCAACGAAGCACCACCTATCAAAAGTCCATTCACCCCTGGAATCATCAAATAGGCTTTTGCATTTGATGGATTAACGCTTCCACCAAATAGTATAGGTATTCCTTCTGCTTCCTCCCCATATGTCCTCTTCAGATATTTTCGTATAATTTCGACACTGTAGCTCACGTCATCAGGAGGAGCCAATTTTGCACCCTTCACACTCGATATTGCCCAGACAGGCTCATAGGCAATGATGACTTTCTTTATATCTTCTATAGCGACATCTCTCAAGCCAGATTTTATCTGATCCTTTAGTATGTCCGCAGTTTCACCAAAGCGTTTTTCTGATTCAGTTTCGCCTATGCATAATATCGGTATAATCCCACTTCGAACACAAGAAGCGACTTTCTCGCC
The DNA here is from genome assembly GCA_045597305.1 of Candidatus Nanosyncoccus sp. Taxonomy (GTDB): domain Bacteria; phylum Patescibacteriota; class Saccharimonadia; order Saccharimonadales; family Saccharimonadaceae; genus Nanosyncoccus. Next base: position 73,122 of record JAZLJF010000026.1, read on the forward strand.
AATCATTTTATCAGTTTCATTAAAGACGTATCTTCTCTCTGAATGACCTACAATACAATAATCCACCGTTCCCTTGAGCTGTGCAATCGCAGTCTCACCAGTGTATGCGCCAAAATCTTTTCCGCAACAATTCTGAGCTGCGAGCTTAATTTTCTTTCTATCAGTTTGAAGGCCTAGCGGCTGAATAGCAATAGTGGATGGCGCAATTACAACTTGAACATTCCTGGATGGCTTTATTCTTTTTAAAAGTTTATGTAAATATAATGATGCTTCACCAATAGTGAAATTCATTTTCCAGTTGCCCACAATATATGTTTTCATAATATATATTGTATCATATTATTTAATGAACTTTATCGCGCAATAATTATCATCATTGCCCTGAGGGGCTTCTACCTTGTAACTAGTATTCCACTTCAAAGTTTGGCTGATATTTCCGTTGCTTTGTTGCTCCACCATGACATTTATCTGATCTTCATTGGATTCACCTAAAGCAACTCGATACGTTCCGAATCTAATTTCCTTATCTTCGTTAATTGGAACTGAAATTTCTACTTGAGTTCTTACAACACCCGAAGCATTATAGACAAAGGTAATATTCGCTCTTGGTCCATGAAAAGCGAAAAAAGATATACCAATAATCATCGAAAGAAGTCCACCGCTTATTATGAGCATCATACTCTCAACTTTTGATACAGTATTACTTTTATCTGATGTTTTATAGTCATTAATTCTGTAGGTACCAAAAATCATATCTATTAGCGACACGATTATTCCAACAATTAATATCACGGAGTGAATAATATAGCTGACTAATTTAGTGCCCACAAAACTGCCATCATCGAAAATAGTACTTTCTATTACTGTTTTTGATATTTCTATATCTGTTATTAAGTTAATAAATAATAATACAAGTATAACTACTATATTGTATAGCGCAAACCGCCTTATGTCGCGATATATCACCAGATGAATAATTTGCACAATTATATATACGCCTGCTATTATCAATAACCATATTGGAAGCAAGCTTATACTACGAATTAAATTCGAAATAATACTACCGTTATCCTCGATTAGTGAGATTGTGCCTAGAGACATTTATTCGTACTACCTACTTTTTTGACAGTACATTGATCACTTGATTCCGCTCCATTTTCATCAGTCACGACAATACGAAGCGTCCTACCAGTACTTCCACTGCTTTGGAAGTCATAGCCCAAGCTAATTTCTGTCCCAGCAGCATTACCAGACTCGTATGAAGCATTGTCTTCGTACAAAACATACTGAACATTTTTTGATGTACCAAATGAAATCACAGCTTTTAATGTGTTTCCACTTGGGAATAGTTCAACACTAGGAGCCGCATACGAACAATCATCTTGTTCATCTCGATTATATGGCTCTGGCACGGAATAAATTTCTTTTCTTGTTATAGGATCAATAGTTTTTGTCACTTCAATATTAATCTTCTGATCTTCCGCAGTACATTGTGATGCGAGCTTGTGCGAGTATTTATTGAAGGTCAGGGTTTCACGAGAAACGCCAGAAGTCTTAGAGTTGTACCAGCTTGGCCAAATGTCAGTCTGCCCATTCACGGTCAAAGTCTGAATTCCAGCCGGACGTACGAAATCTTGATTTGCAGTCCATTTTCCTTGACTTGCATAAAGATCATTATGAACTGGCCCCATATAATCATTTACTACTCTACGAACAACTGTATTAGAGCTATCACGCAAAGCTGCACCGTCGTGATTGCCATTCCATACTGCGGTTGCAATTACTGGAGAATAGCTTAGCATCCAAGAATCTTTTGCTACGGACGCATTTGTAGTAGTAGTGGTACCAGTCTTCGTTGCAGTCTTCACATTTGGTACAACAAAACCAAATGCATATCCCTGACTACCAAAAGTGATTGTACGAGCATTGGCATCGGATAAGATATTTGTGACCATATATGCTACTTGATCATCATATACTCTTTCTCCAGCACTATCAGACCAACTCTCGATAACGTCACCAGATGAATTCTTTAGCTCAAGCACATACGATAGCTCCTTATAGACTCCGCCACGCGCAATCGACGCAAACGCATTTGCGTGTTCGACCGGAGTGACATTGCAGCCGGAGCCAATCGCAATAGAAAGACCGCCAGACCAAGCATCGTTCGCACAATACGACTTATCACCAAGACCCTGCGCTACTTTCAAACTATTTTCTACGCCATTAATATAAAGTGCTTTAACAGCTGGAATATTAAGTGAGCCAGCTAAAGCCCGACGAATTGTGACATTACCATACCAACTTCCGGTATAATTTCTCAACATACATGTGCCCGTATAACCGGCACAATAAATCGAATCGATATTTTCATCTTTCAAAATACTACCCGGACCATAGTTTTGACCAGCACGTTCCATAAATAATGGACCATAATCAATAATAGGCTTCATTGATGAACCTGGCTCAAGCTGAGATGTCGCAGCATTCACTTCGCCATATCCAGGAATATTCCAGTCAACAGATCCGACCATAGCAATAACCTGAGCAGTCTCTACATCGACAGAGGCAAGCGCAATATTATCACTTCCATTTGCTGACATCAGAGCTGCACCATTTGCAACTGCCTGCTCAGCCATCTGCTGAGCCTTATAATCAAGCGTAGTCTTAATCGTATAACCGCCAGCGCGCATCGTCTTGACGCCATATTTATCTTCTAGCATATCTTTTACTTCTAGAACGAAGTGTGGTGCTTTAATATTGTCGTATTGATTTGTTTCTGGCTTGATCGTATCAAGAATATTAACTGCTTTCGCTTCTTCAGCCTCTTCTGTCGAAATATATCCAAGTTCTGCCATTACATCGAGGGTATATCTTTGTCTCCATAGTAAAGCCTCATGGCCATATTCATTATATGGATTCAATACTGCCGGATTATTCGGAATAGCAGCGAGCAATGCAGCTTCGGCAAGTGTGAGATCTTTTGCACTTTTGCCGAAATATGTCTGCGCACCTGATTCGACGCCATTACGACGACCACCATAAGGTGACTCGTTAAGGTACATCGTAATAATCTGTTCCTTGTCATACATTTTCTCGACCTCAATGGCAAGAATTGCTTCCTTAATTTTACGTGGAATACCAGAAAGACTACGATCCTTTGCTTCATCAGAGAAATAGACTTGTTTAATCAGCTGTTGCGTCAAAGTAGAACCACCCTGGACACTCTTTCCTGACAATGTCGAAAATGCCGCACGAATCAAGGACCACAAGTCTACACCATTGTGACTGTAGAAATTCCTATCCTCGATAGCAACCGTCGCTTGTCGCATATATGTCGCAATCTGATCCCCATCTACTACCAAGCGATAATCGCCGTCGCCCTTGTCTTCCCATAATATTTCACCATTGCGATCTAGATAAGTATTGACCGTCTCTGATACTTTCAATTCGTCAAGCTGGATAGCTTCGAGGTCTTTCTTGAAATATAGGAATAACCCACCAATCCCAATAATACAAATCAAAATCACTGCGGCAACAATCTTCAGGAAAGTCTTCAGGCCGCGCTTTGAAAACCAATATTTGAATACACGCTTCGGATGAAAATGCATGAAGAAACGTTTTACTGGATTCTTTGGCAGTGTTGCTAAATCTTCCGCGCGTTTCCTAGCCTGTTTTTCCTTCTTAACCTTCTTACGATAGACTAAACTAGAGTACGTACTCATACTCTTATCGCCACGTTTAAACAGACTCCTCTTCGGAGCTTTTGAAGATGTTTTCTTCGCAGTTTTAGGAGCTTTCGCAGTTTTTGATTTGTCACTATTTTTCTTCATAAGCTTTATTGATTATAGCACGTTTTATCGGACAACAGCAAACTTATTCTTTCCTTTTTTTAGGATAGCTGGTGCATTTGTGACTTTAGACTCATCTGTAATTTTGACGCCATTTACAGAGATTGCGCCAGACTTAATAAATTGTCGTGCCTCTTTTTTTGATGTCGCAAGCTGCGTTGCTACCAAGTCATCTACTAGTGAAACGCCAATCGGTTTGCATGGTAATACTAATGCGGCTTGTTCAATATCTTCATCGGAAAATTCCACATCTTTTTGGAACAATTTTTCGGACAAGCTAATTACTGCTTCTGTTGCCTTTTCTCCGTGGACAACCTCCGTAGCACCTTTTGCCAATGCCTTTTGCGCAATACGTTGAGACGGATCGTCAGCATGTCTTGTAAGAATATCATCAATGGTATCTTTATCATAAATAGTGTAAATCTTTAAAAGATATTCCACTGCTTCGTCTGACTGATTAAGCCAAAACTGATAAAAATCAAACACTGTAGTAAAGTTCAAGGAATAATCTGTTTCGCCATCCTTATTATCCGATTTTTTAGCTGGTTTGCTTGCAAGCCAAATTGCATTCCCTTCAGATTTACCAAATTTACGACCACTGGCCGGATCAATGATTAATGGTGTCGACCAAACATTCGCATCTTCACCTGCAAATTTTCGAATCAAAGAAATACCACTCGCACAGTTTCCATATTGATCAGCGCCACAAAGCTGCAAATCGATACCATACTGTCTATATAAATGATAAAAATCATATCCTTGGATTAACGTGTAAGAAAATTCTGCATAAGAAATACCTGTGCCACCTTCTCCCATACGAGATTGGATAAATTTTCGATCCATTAGTTGTGTCATCGAAAATGCTTTTCCGACTGTGCGAAGAAAATCTATATAATTCATATCTTTGAACCAATCATAATTATCCACCATTGTGAGGTCGATTTTTTCTCCTGATTCACCACCCGAAGCATTTGTCAGGCATCGTTCAATTTGAGCTTTTATACAATTCTTATTGTGCTCGACTTCTTCGATCGGCTTCAACTCGCGTTCCTTCGTGTCCTTCGGATCACCAATCTGACCAGTCGCACCACCCACCAAAAGATATGGCTTATATCCATGTCGTACAAAACACGCGCACATCATCAACGCTGCTAAATTTCCAATCGTAAGAGAATCTGCCGATGGATCGGCGCCCCAATAAAATGACTTATTCTCCTTTTCGTCTAAAAACGTTGGATCTTTTATCGTAGTCTCTGCCTGAAAACCACGCCATAATAGCTCTTCTGATAATTTCATGCTTTTATTATAACATTGACCTCTTATTTATGCTATAATTACAGAAATAAAGTGGAGTTTATATGGTAAAAAAAGTACTATCTTTCGATATTGATCAAACATTAAATATCGCGAAAACCCCAATTACAGATGACATCGCCGAACTTTTAATCGCTTGCTCCGATCATTACGAAATCTGCCCTATTTCTGGCCAGAAGTTTGACCAGTTCCTTATTCAAATAGTGAATCCAATGCTAAAAAACAGCGTGAAGCCTTCCCAGCTTACACATCTACATCTCTTCGTCGCACAAGGAACACAATATTATATATATGAGGATACTACCTCTGAATATGACGAAAAAAACTGGAAGCAAATCTATAACTACCCCCTCACAGATGAACAAGTCAAGAAAATAAGTGAAACCATCGAACAGTCAGCACGCGAGCTCGGCTTCTGGGAAGAAGAAAAATTACAGCCAGGAGATGAAATCATTGAGAATCGTCTCTCGCAAGTCACTTTTTCTGCCCTCGGTCAAAAAGCAGGCACCGAAGAAAAATACGCTTGGGACCCTGATTGTAAAAAACGAGAAAAGATCGTCGCTCGCTGTAAGGAACTAGCTCCTGAATTCGACTACGAGATTGGTGGCACGACCAGTATTAATGCTATTACCCCAGGCATGAATAAAGAATTTGGCATGACCCACCTATTAGACGAGTTGAAAGTATCAAAAGACGAAATCTTATATTTTGGTGACATGACACAGCCGGGTGGGAACGATTATCCAGTTGTCCAAATGGGAATAGATACCATCACAGTGCGCAGTCATGAAGACACTGGCTACGCACTTCGTGGTATTCTCGGTGTATCCTAGTAGCTTTTCTGATATACCGCAAGAGGTGCAAAATTTAAATATTATGTTATAATATGTGGTATATGGATATCAATATCATCATACTGGTTGTTGTCGTTCTAGTGTTGGCTGAGGTGTCTTTTTTGCTGATAAAATCACTTCTAAAACCACGTCAAAAATCCGGCAAAAGAAAAGTCTTCATTGATTCTTCCACTCTGATGGATGGACGTATCTTAGGTGTCGCAGAAACTGGATTCATGGGCGATGATCTCATTATCCCACGCAGTGTCGTCAGAGAAATGCAGTTACTCGCAGATGGCAAAGATAACACCAAACGTTCTATTGCTCGTCGTGGACTCGACAACGTCAATGCTCTCGAACGTGTAATTTATTGCAATGTCGAAATTCTTCAGGATCCACTTGATCACACGCCTGTCGATGAGCGCCTTATTAGCCTCGCAAAAGAAAGTCGTGGCGCAATATGTACTAATGATTTTAACCTTAATAAAGTTGCCCAGGCAGAAGGTATCGACGTCTTGAATATTAACGACCTCGCTATCGCTTTGCAAAATGATTACCAACCTGGTCAAAAAATGAAAATCAAAATCAATTCCAAGGGAACAAACGCAGGACAAGGTGTTGGGCACCTCAAAGATGGCACAATGGTAATAGTCGATAATGGTTCAAGGAAAGTCGGCCAAGAAGTAAACGTCGAAATCGTCCGTTTTATTCAGACATCATCAGGAAGAATGTTGTTCACAAAACGTTGCAAGACTTCTAAATAGATTCCAAGTCTACGCCGTTTTCTTTCGCATATTCCGAGTTTGTTTTTAGTTTTTCACGATATTTTTCTACCAAATCGTTTCTTCCTTCACGCTCTGCAACATCAATACATAAATGATATCGAGAAGCGCCATTCAGGCTCAACATCTCAAAAGGAGTAGTCGTGCTTCCCTCTTCAACAAAACCATGTATAGAAATACGATTCGTCGGAGCATAACATGTCAGAATAGTTTTCAATGCATCTGGGAAACCATGAAAATTCGCAATAATCATTTTGTCGTTTGTGAAATAATTATCAAACTGTGCCTGAGTCATTTTCGCATCCGTCGTACCAATCGCATTATAAGATAGAGCATTTATCCCCACGAATCTGTATTTTAAGTTCGGCATGTCTGTCCGTAAAATATCGAGCGCATACAATGCTTCCCTCGTCACAATATCACCCGCCGCAGTGAGAATATAATCCGGATCTTCATCAGAAGCAAATCCGAACACACTAGCTCCACATTCGTATTGGAATTTCGCATGATTACGATCAATCCAACGCGGTTCTTCTGTCTTATTAAATGTTGTAAGATTTACAACGTTTTTGCTATTCATCATAAACTCAAACGCCGCAGCCACCGCAACATCATCAACTGGGAATATACAATTCGCATAATTACTTGGATTACTTAGTAGTGAAGATATCAGCATTGGCGACTGATGAGAAAAACCATTATGGTCTTGTCGCCAACAAGTGCTCGTCGATAATAAATTTATTGCTGGATACTTTTCACGCCATGATACTTCTTCAGATTGTTTCAAGAATTTCATATGTTGTACGATTTGCGAAGTAATAATATTAAAGAACGATTCATAGCTCGTCATCATCGCAGGGCTATTACTACCGAGAATATGCCCTACCATTACCGCGAATAATGTATTTTCCGACAGCAATTCGACAATTCTGCCGTCTTCGGATTCTGGCATATCCCATGTTTCTCGAGGCATCGCCCATGCTCGCGCAGAAACTTCATATGCAGCATCGAGTCTATTACTCGTAGTTTCATCAGGTGAAAAAAGGTAGAACGACTTATCACTTTTCATCGTTTCCTTAATTAACTGACCAATTTTCTGTGCTGAGGAGAACCTTTCGGATCCTGGCAACATTACAACACCCGGTCCCATCAAATTTGACTCGAATATTTTTTTGCTCATAAAATGAACCCTTCTTTCTCATCAAATAATTCATCAAATCGATATGACAAAAGCCATTCTTCTAGCATTGCTAACTCCTGCGGATCCGATTTTGCACATTTTAATGGAACCTGGTGCGACAGATAATTCCCTGCAATCTTTTGATCATTCAAAGACAATGGGCCAGTTGCACCTTTCTCAGTTTTCATAATAATAAAAGGATGTCTGAGGGAGTCTGTCTTTCCCAACGCTGATTGAAATTCTTCCACGTCCTCACCATCTATGATAATCGGTTCATAACCAAAGCCTCGAATCATCTCGGATAACTCGCGCTCAGACTTTCGCGCATAAATTGTTGGAGCAGAAATTTTGTAACCATTTAAGTGCAATATAGGCAAGACCCTTCCGTTAATATCTGGAGAAAAAAGCTTACAGAGATTAAGCGAAGAAAGCGCCGTAGCAGTTTCCAGTTCACCATCGCCTATCAGGACAGCAACTTGTTTTCTCGGACGACCGAGTGCAGAACCATACGCCGTTGCTAGAGAATATCCTAGTTCCCCACCTTCACATATTACACCAGGAGATACTGGACTAGCATGCGATGGAAAACCGCCTGGCCAAGAAAAATTCTTGCAAATATATTCAATGCCAGCTAAATCACGTTTTGCTTTCTCGTCGACTTTTTCCAGATCACCATCAAAAAAAAGATTCGCATTAAGCGCCGGAAAACCATGTCCTGGCCCCAATACAAAATCCGTCATTTGTCCATGATATTTTAGATTGGCATAAGCAAGATTTATCCCATGACATGTGCCCCAGTGCCCAAGCAGTCTCGGCTTGACATCATCATAGTTCAATCTGCGAGAAAGAAGAAAATTGTCCGTTAGAAAAATTTGCGCGACAGAAAGATAATCACAAAATCTAATCCTTCTCTTGATACTCTCTATATCAATGCCCATCCGATACATCGGATTACTCCGCATTTGCTAATGCAGTAAGAACAATCTTATTCTTATAAGTACCAGACGCCTTTGACGTGTCAATATTTACACCAATTCCGACGGTAGTGTTTGATGATGAAATTGCACGAGTTACATCGTTGCGAACAATAGCCTGACTGCCGTGATTTGGCACGGGACGATAGGTCGCAGCAGAACCACCTGAATAGACATTACTGCTCACTGTCTCGTTCCATACTCTGCTGTATCCCCAACGATTTTTATGTGCAGAATTTGCAGCGGAAAAAGCACTCTCTGCGACATTATCAGAAGCAAGAGTAGGAATTGCACCGATGCTACTGTCTGTAGAATCATCAATAGCTGTATTAGTATTTATAAGTCTATTTGTATAAGCATTTGTATGTGTCTTATAGTCTGAGGAAATATATAATGTGTATCCAGTCGGATTAGTCGTATAGACATGTGCTACAGCTGATTGCTTTTGGAAGGTACCAGAAGCTGACGGCACCATATTGAACGTTAAGTCAGAAATCGTACTAGTCGCAGTAGAGTCAAGGATACTAATCCCGATAGATGGTCTCAAATAAACATTGATCTGTTGTGTCTTGTCAGTAATATTCCAAGCCGCGAACACGCTTTCTGATGGAGAAAATAAAGAAATAACCGTATATGTCAAGAGCAGAAAAAATGAAATAACGAGGCTTCTCGTAACAATTCTCTCTTTTGAACTAAGTAATATCTGCATCTCTTACCAACCCATTATTATGGTATTACATAATATATTTATTTTAGTATATCACAAAAAACCAAAAGCAGTAAAGACTTTTTTATATATTTTTTACTTTCACCATTGCGGGGCGAAGTATTTCTCCGTTATATAAATATCCATCCCTTAATGATTCTGATACCACTTCTTTTTCGCCTTCCGAATCTTCCATCATAATTGCATCGTGATAGTCTGGATTGAACTCAGAGCCCGCTGTCGAATCAATCTTCGCTAGACCAAGATCGGATATTGTCTTTTCTATGTTTTTCACCAACGGTGCAAGCTCTGGATTTGCAGAAATTGCCCTTCCGAGATCGTCAAGAAGCGGCAAGAACTTGCGCACTGTATCGTATTTAGCGAACTCAACTGCTTGAGCTTTTTGTGAATCAATCTGCTTCCTGTAATTCTCAAAGTCTGCTCTCGTCCTCTGCAAATCATTCGTTAGTTCATTTATCTGAACTTGGAGTTTTTCTACCGTGTCTGTTGTTTTTTTCATTGTATCCTTCCTCGTAGATTATTTATATTTTTTCTAGCATCATTCCTGCATGCCGAACTAATGACATTACTCGTGCATAATTCTGACGAGTCGGGCCAAGCACGCCAACGTAGCTATTGTCAGAATACTTTGAGCGGAATTTACTTATTATCAATGATACTTCAGAGGATTTACCGATAGGATTTTCCTGACCAATAAAGATATTTAGTGGCTCGCCTGGGGCAGCTTCGCGTAGCCAAGGCTCTAGATTGTCAAGCAATTTCGCCACACTCTGCACGCGTGAAGTATCCATAAATTCTGGCTGTGTAAATAACCGAGAAATGCCAGAAAGATATAACTGATCGCCAATTGTTGCAAGTCCAAGATTACCTGTGAGCTCAGCCAGAGAATCCACGGCGCCACGAATCGCAAAATCGACTCGTTCCTGCGAATTCACTCTTAGCTCTAGTACATGCATACCTTTATCCTCTCTCGGATTCGCTCCAATAAGAAAGCGATTAGAATTTTGCGAAGAGAAACCTTGATTATCGTTTTCTTCTGATTCTTCCGTCAATGAATTAACATATAAACGATAGCCAGCATCAGTCGGGATACGACCTGCTGAAGTGTGAGGCTGCGCTATGTAGCCATTCTCTTCAAGTTTTGCCATTTCTGAACGAATCGTCGCGCTAGAAACATCGAATAATTTTGCCAATGTAACCGAACCGACCGGCGCAGCCATCTCTGCATATTCTTCGATTATTGCGAATAATATATCTCTCTGTCTTCGCGTAATACTCATACTTTAATTATAATAAATTAGCACTTAAAATGCAAGAGTGCTAATTTCTATTATTATCAATAATATGTTATAATTATATTATGAAACCTCTGAAGGCACTTATATTTGATAGCTATTTTGATGATTATCGAGGTGTCGTTTTGTATGTTCGAATTTTTGACGGAATTTTACCAAAAAACAGCGAAATCCAGATGATGGCGACTCACAGCAAAGGACTAGCACTAGAAGTCGGAATTTTGAATCCAAAAATGTCACCGAAAGCAGAGCTTTCTGAAGGTGAAATTGGCTACATTGTAACGAATTTGAAAACTACCCGCGAGGCAAGAGTCGGCGATACAATTACTCTAACTCGCCAACCTGCTTCCGAACCATTACCAGGATACAAAGACGTCCTGCCATTTGTATACGCCGGTTTTTTCCCTGTCTCCAACGAAGATTATAAGACTTTAAAAGAAGCAATTGAAAAATTAGCGCTCTCAGATTCCGCCCTAAGGTTCGAACCGGAAAATTCGCCGGTCCTAGGTTTCGGTCTGCGGATTGGTTTTCTCGGCCTTCTTCATATGGATATTATTCGCGAAAGATTAGAACGAGAATTTGATCTTGATCTCGTAATTACGAATCCATCGACAAACTATCATGTCCAACTAAACTCTGGTGAGGAAATAGAGATAAAATCCGCTGCCGATTTACCCGATATGTCCGAAGTAATAGAAATACGCGAACCTTGGGTAAAAGGTGAGATAATTCTGCCAAAAACTATGATTGGCAATGTACTTAATTTAATTGTCGAAAAACGTGGACTTCAAACGAATTTATCTTATATTGAAGATCGCGCCGTAATTGATTTTGAAGCCCCAATGGCGAATCTTTTGACAGATTTTTATGATCAACTAAAGTCCACCACTTCAGGCTATGCTTCCTTTAACTATGAGTTGGCTGATTACCGACCAGAAGATTTAGTCCGAGTAGATTTTCTTGTCGGTGGACAAAAGATCGATGCCCTAGCCGTAATGTGCCACCGTAGCGAAGCTGATTCTATCGGGCGCGATATTACGAAAAAACTCAAGGAAGTAATTCCTCGCCAAAATTACGAAGTCGCCCTTCAGGCTGCAATAGGTGCTCGAATAATTGCTCGTGAAACTATCGGAGCATACCGCAAAGATGTCACCGTCAAGATTCACACTGGCGATCGCGATCGCAAAGCAAAGCTCCTCGAAAAACAGAAACGTGGAAAAGCTCGCATGAAAAGATTCGGGAAAATTGATATCCCATCAGAAGCTTTCACTGTAATGCTAAAACGCGATTAATTTTTCTGTGAAAATTCGTACAACTTTTCGACTACCAGACCAAGCACTTCTTCCCTTGTCATATCAGCCTGAACTGGAATCAATAACCCTAGCTGCTGATAATGTTTCAGAACCGGCATCGTCTTTTCATTAAACTCTGCGATCCTTGTCTCAAATACCTCACGACGCTTATCATCCTCACGCTTCGTCATTTCGCCGTTTTCACGTACCCCCTGCTCTCGGACTATCTCCCAACGTTGCGTAACATCAGCCTCCGAAACATTCAGTAATACGACTGCCTTGATTGGATGATTACTGTCTTCCGCTGCGTTCATTACATAATTTTCTTCGCCATCCCATCTTCCAACCGAAGACAATACCAACGGAGAGGTCATTAAATCCTCTCTTCTGAAATACGGCAATACCCACTCATAAAAAACATCGTTCGGAATAAGTTGTCCACTATCCGTGTAGTGCTTATTTTCTTCTTGTTCCATCGCTCGAATAATAATCCCAGACGAAAGGAATCTCGCACCAAGCATTTCCGCCAATTTAATACCAACAGTGTCTTTTCCGCTCATAGGCAGACCAAAAATATTAATCGAACCTGTTCCGAGCCACTTCTTTATCGCTTCAATTTTTTCTTCCATAAGCATAGTATATCACATCCTATTATCTGGCGCTGGCGCTTTCTCAATAATCACATCTAACACTTTTTCAACATTCATCCCAGTTTTCGCAGATACCCCAATCACGTCATCCGGCGAACAACCAAGCAAATTCACGATCTGATTTTTGACTTTTTCGACATCGGCCGCCGGCAAATCAACCTTATTTATTACGGGAATAATAAACAAATCCTGTTCCAATGCTAAATACACATTCGTTAAAGTCTGCGCTTGAATTCCCTGCGTAGCATCCACGACTAAAATTGCCGACTCTACCGCCTGCAAAGACCTAGATACCTCATAAGAAAAATCCACATGCCCTGGCGTATCAATCAAATTCAACTCATATCCCTTATAATGCATCTGCACCGGCGCAAGCTTAATCGTAATACCCTTCTCTCGTTCCAATTCCATACTATCAAGCAACTGCGCCTTCATTTCACGCTTCTCAACAGTCCCAGTAATTTCCATCATCCTATCGGCGAGCGTAGATTTACCATGGTCAATATGCGCAATAATGCAAAAGTTTCTAATCTTATCTGCGTTCATATTTAATATTATAACATATTTCTTACCAATGTCACTTCGATTAAATGGTTGGCTGGACATTTACTAATTTTGTTCGCAACTGAACTCACGTCCGAATTTCAGTAATAAATCCAGCCGGACTGCGCCGGTATTACAGTACCGTACTCGTCCGTGGATTAATCACCTTATTCGGGTTCGTTCACATCCTAACAAAATCACCAAATGCCCCAGCCATCCCCCACGCAAAATAAAAAATGTTGGAATTACGGCACCGACGCCAGTGTTTATACTACGGGTGATGATACAAAAAGCTTAGTGCAGTATAAAGACTCAGATATCTCTCATGATCATACTTACTATGGTATGGGCTGCCCGAATGCTTGGGGGACTGATGGTTCACCTGGCTCTGACATTCCATGCGTAGCTACTGGACGCATCGTCAAAGATGGCAATAATGAAGATCAGAAGAATGGAACATTATATCACTATCAAGCTGCATCCGTTGGAACTGGTAGCGCTATCACTACCGACAATGCAAACGTTCCTGATACCTTCTGCCCACTTGGTTGGCAACTACCTTAT
>JAZLJF010000027.1:0-44203 GCA_045597305.1 Candidatus Nanosyncoccus sp.
CGGATGTGAACGAACCCGAATAAGGTGATAAATCCACGGACGAGTACGGTACTGTAATACCGGCGCAGTCCGACTGGATTTATTACTGAAATTCGGACGTGAGTTCAGTTGCGAACAAAATCAGTAAATGTCCAGCCAGCCCTTCAGTTGCAAACAAAATTAGTAAATGCTCGGCCATTAGTTAAAAACACATTTTTATTGCTTTTACCCCTAAATTAGCACTCTTGACAGTAGAGTGCTAGTTTGCTACAATACAAATAACACTAGCAGTCACATAGCAAGAGTGCTAAAGAAAGGATAAATATGAGCAAAATTATTGGTATAGATCTCGGAACAACAAACTCCGCATTTGCCTATATGGTTGCAGGCAAGCCAGAAGTAATTACGAATAGCGAAGGTGATCGTACTACACCATCTGTTGTTGCCGTTACAAAAAAAGGTGAACGTTTAGTCGGTAAAGTGGCTCAGCGTCAACGCGTTACGAACCCAAAGAATACGATTTACGGTATCAAGCGCTTGATCGGTCGAAAATATGACGACAAAGAAGTGCAGCATGATCTTGACATTATGCCATACAAAATCACAAAGAAAGGCAATCAAGCTGCCGTAGAAATGGACGAGAAATCTTACACACCAGAGGAAATTTCCGCAATGGTTCTCTCCAAAATCAAGGCTGACGCTGAAGCATTTCTTGGTGAGAAGGTAACTGAAGCAATTATTACTGTTCCGGCATACTTTGACGATTCTCAGCGCCAAGCTACTAAAGATGCTGGCAAAATCGCAGGCCTTGAGGTGAAACGAATTATCAATGAGCCGACTGCTGCAGCACTTGCTTATGGTCTAGAAAATAAGAAGGACGAGCAAATTGCAGTATTCGATCTTGGTGGTGGTACATTTGATGTTTCGATCCTTGAGCTTGGCGATGGTGTTTTCGAAGTGAAATCTACTAATGGTGATACACATCTTGGTGGTGAAGATTTTGATAATATTATTGTGAATTACCTTCTTGATGAGTTTAAGAAAGTATCTGGCATCGATATCAAAGACGACGCTGCCGCTATGCAACGTATCAAGGATGAAGCTGAGAAAGCAAAGAAAGAATTATCTTCTGCAACTTCTACCGATATTAATCTTCCATTCTTGACCGCAGATGCTGATGGTCCAAAGCACTTCGAGCATACTTTGACTCGCGCAAAACTAGAAGAGCTAGTAGAGCCTTTGTTAGATCGTCTTGCTGAACCAGTTGAAAAAGCCCTCAAAGACGCAAAGCTCAAAGCATCAGATATTGACGAAATCGTAATGGTTGGTGGAATGACGCGCATGCCGGCTGTCGTAGAAAAAGTAAAAGCTATCTTTGGCAAAGAACCGATGCAAGGAGTCAACCCAGATGAAGTCGTTGCAGTAGGTGCAGCCATCCAAGGTGGTGTCTTGCAAGGTGATGTCAAGGATGTATTGTTGCTTGATGTTACACCTCTTACACTCGGAATCGAAACAATGGGCGGTGTTCGTACTCCATTAATCGATCGTAATACTACTATCCCTACAAGCAAATCTGAGGTATTCTCCACTGCAAGTGATAACCAACCTCAAGTAGAAATTCACGTACTCCAAGGTGAGCGTGAATTTGCCTCAGACAATAAGTCACTTGGCCGATTTATCCTTGATGGTATCGCACCTGCACCTCGTGGCATTCCACAGATCGAAGTTACATTCAATATAGATGCGAATGGTATTCTCAATGTCACAGCAAAAGACAAAGGAACCGGAAAAGAACAGTCTATTACCATTCAGAATTCTGGAAACATGAGCAAAGAAGATATCGAAAAAGCTCAAAAAGAGGCTGAAGCTCATGCTGACGAAGATAAAAAACGTCGTGAAAGCATTGATGCAAAGAACCACCTAGAAAATGCTATTTATCAGGCCGAAAAAATGCCAAAAGAATACAAAGATAAAATCTCCGAAGAGGATACAAAGACGATCAATGATGCTGTCGCAGAAGCAAAGAAGGTTCTCGAAGACAAAGATGCCGACAAAGAAGCCTTGGAAAAAGCTGCAAATGAGCTATCAGAGAAAATTATGCCGATTGGTGCAAAGATGTATAAGCAAGATGAATCTTCCGCAGATAAATCCAACGAATCTGATGATTCCGGAAAGAAGTCAGATGATGACGAAGCCGTAGAAGGCGAAGTCGTAGATAAATAATTATTTATCTCTTGCAAATAATCTTAAATGCTTTCTTGCAAATATAAGATATCTCTTTCCTATATTGCAACAAAACGTATCCAATACCTAAAGTGCCTACCCCGATAATTATCCAAAGAATATAGAATGAACCTTGTTCTACGGATCCAGTGGTAGGCACTATTGGATATTCTGCCCCATTGTTATTTTTGATTTTCCTACAACGTCCAGTTTCGGGATTGCGCTCATAGCCCTCGTCACATTCCTTCGTATCACTGCCCGACGTATTATAAGATTTGCAACGACCAGTCTCAGGGTTGCGATATTTTCCCTCACCACAATCTTTCAAAAGCGATGACATAGTCGACATATTCACACAGTTCCCCGTCAATTCATTTATTACTTTTCCTACTGGACAGGACTTAAATTCTTGCAAGATATTCTCTTCCCCAGGCGTTGGGCGAAACGAAACTTGCCATATTTCCATACCATCAGAATCGTAACCAATCATAGCATATGAAGCAGATTTCTTTTGGCCGTGTGGATACTCTAGATTGTCCACTACAATATTTGCTGATGATGAATCTATTATTTCAATCTTGTTAAACGTGCTCGGATTTTTCGTCAAAAGAAAAAGCGAATTTGGATAAAACGCATAATAATTATTCGATTCTAAAATTTCGTCTGGGAGGGAATAAGTTTTGTTCTTGTATCGCAGAGCGCAATTATTGAGCGCGATTGGCTGCGCAGAAGAATTATACAATTCAATATATTGCTCACTCGAATCATTTTCATAATAGCTAAAAATCTCAGAAAATATTAATCCGTAGCATACTGACTGTTCTAACGATGACACTTCTGATTGCGCTTCATCGCTGCCTTCATTACTACTCTCATTCTCTGTTTCAGGTGGAAGATATAGGCCGAAGCTTCCAGGATCGAATAACAACTCTGGATCATTTGTATGGTGATATTCACCCGTAAGATCATCTCTTATAATTGAAGTAAATGAACGAGATTTTACTGAGGTAGAGAAATATGGCAGACAGTCTTCCCCACCTATCCAACAAACAGTATTGATCGCTCTTCCTTTTATTCCCGAAAATGCCTCCACTTCAGCCGGCGCAAGCAATACTAACGAGCCATTCATAGCTAACGACGTATCATAGACTAAATCTGCAACATGTACCGATCGTTCCGTCTCATTATTTGCCGCAGTTACTTCTGGCGATTCTGCATATCTAAGCAAAACAGAATCTCCGACCATTTTACTTCCCTCAGGAAATTCATACAATATAGTAGGTTTCCCAGCTAAATATGAATCTCCCGAATTTGAAGGTTTCGCTATATAGACAATTTTCAGACCATCCAAAGCTATTTCCTTGTCCGTCAGACGCATAAGTTCAATCAATTCTCCTTCATTCTTGCCAACTGCCGTATTATATCCTGGGTTAATTAAATGGATAGCGATAGTATCTTCATTCGGCTCCAAGACCTCAGAATCAGAATCAAAAATCGCTAGGTCGCTTTCTAGATCAATCGGCTCTATAGCGAGCTTCTCTGAGAAGTCTATATTTGGAATAATCGAATTGGACGATTGAGCTTGATAACATAATATCAACAAAAGTGAGACAAACATACTCGTAATTATCACCATAGACGTTATGTCTTTTATAAATTTTTTGCAATTCATGACCTCAATTTACCACTTGCAATGTGATCTACAAGCATAAGTATTATTTTTCTTTCATTCTTCTTATGGTATAATTATTCTATGAATCCAGATATCTTCATCGTATTACTAGCCGGGATTGTACATGCTTCTCTTCAGCTTGGAATTGGATCACTATTGCTCTTGTATCATTCCAGTCTTGGTAAGCATGTTCGCAAGCATACTCGTCAGTTAGCTAGTAATTATATTCTTGGAAACGCGTTACTCACTGCACTCGCAGTCGCAGGAATGTGTTTTGGAGTTGATTTGGTATTTCAAGGTCCAATGAGCCCAGCAATGCTCACTATTATTACAGTAGTGCTTGCTGTTCTCGCTGTCAGTATATGGTCATTTTATTATCGCTGGGGGAAAAGTTCCGAGCTCTGGCTGCCAAAATCAATCGCGCGTTATATTGATAGTCGCGCAAAAACTACAAATAGTAGCACTGAAGCATTTAGCCTCGGAATGCTCACATGTTTCGCCGAAGCACCGTTCACTTTTATTTTGATTACAATTACAGCCAATAGTATTATTTCCCTCCCACAGAATTTACAAATCATTTTTCTCGCAATTTATTCTATTATTTCAATATTACCATTAATCATCTTTCGCTTTGTAATTCGTCGTGGTGATACTACTATCGAGATACAAAAATGGCGTCTCAAACATAAGAATTTTCTTCGAATCATATCTGGAACAGGCTTCTTAGTGCTCGGCTTATTTATATTAGCTTTTAAGGTCATAGTTGGATAACTCTCCAAGTATTCGTCTCTTTTTTCAAATCATGATAAAATAATCTAAATGGGAAAAAGATTCGACTATGAGTTTATTATAATTGGTGGAGGCGTAGCTGGCATTTCCGCTGCTAGACAGCTCGCAGAAGCAGGCCGCAAGGTAGCAATTGTTGAGAAAAATCTAATAGGTGGAAATGGCATTGCATTCCATGACATTCCAAACGCAATGCTGTCACATATCATGCATTTATATTCTCGTGCAATATCAAATAGTCGATTTGGCTTATCTTCTTCCAATCTGAAATATGATTACAATCAATTGTTATCCTTCCGACAAAAAGCACTCATTAAAGCTAATGATATCAAAAAAGAATTGTGTGAACTTGGCGTCACAATTATTCAAGGACAAGCGCGTTTTATTGGGCCATATGATATTATCGTCGAAAATCCGAATGGAAATTCAAAGAATGTTTCAGCGAATAAATTCATTATTGCAACTGGCACGCTACTCGACACTAATGGCATTTCCGGATTAGATACCATTCCATTCCTTACTCCCAACACTGCTTTTTCATCTTTGCGTCCACCAAAAGCAGTGATGATTGTCGGCGGTGGACCAACTGGCTGTGAAATCGCGCAATACTATTCTGAGCTTGGCGCAAAAGTAGTAATAGTTGAACTATCAGACCGTATCCTCCCATCAGAGGACGAGGATATTAGTAAGATAGTAGAGCACCATCTTTCTATAAAATGTGGGGTGAAGATTTTTAAACAAACAAGAGTAACAAATCTGCAAAAAGATGATCTTCTCACTAGGGTGACTTTTGTTCGAGGCGGAGAAGAAAAAACTGTTCGCGTAGAAACTGTAGTACTTGCGACTGGATACAAGCCGAATACAAATATAGATCTCCCGAAAGCTGGAGTAAGCTTCGACAAAAAAGGCGTAGTTGTCGATCGAACATTACAAACAAGTGCTAGAAACATTTTTGCCGCAGGTGGAGTCATTGACACACATTGTTCGACAGAAAAAGCAATCTACACTGGCGAATTAGTCGTAATGAACATGCTTGATCGAACTAAAACTAGTGGCAACTACAGCGGTTTTATGCGCTGTATGGATACAGACCCCCAGTTAGCAATCGTCGGCCTGACTGAAGATGACCTATTAAAACGCCATCGAAAGTATCAAAAAGTAATTATTCCATTATCAAATACTACAGCCTCTTTCATACATGATGATACTGCTGGATTTATTAAAATTCTGGCTGACAGTCAAGGAAAGATTCTCGGCGCTGCAATGATTGGACCAAATGCTTCTGAAGTATTACAAGAAATAGCGCTAGCAATTCGACATAATCTTCCATTAATCGAGGTAGCAAGTACACCTCACAAAGAAGACGACTGGAATAACATTGTAAAAATCGCTGCAAAGAAATTATTATTGACAAATAAATAAAATCTGATAAAATAAAACATGTGATATCGCGGGGTAGAGCAGCCTGGTAGCTCCTTACCCTCATAACCGCTCATGAGCCAAACGGGCTCGTGAGAGCATTTATACAATATCGCGGGGTAGAGCAGCCTGGTAGCTCGTTTGGCTCATAACCAAAAGGTCGTTGGTTCAAATCCAACCCCCGCCACCAAGTTTTTAATTAGTTGAAGATGAAAATGAGGCCACTTATCCCCCCAAAAAAGTGACCTCATTTTTAGTATTTAAATCTAATAGTCTAGGAGAAGCGAATCGGTAATATCTCTCCCGATTGAAGCACTATTCTCACAGCTAGCAATATTCCCATTATCTGACATTTTACAATTATTTGTTACATAATAATCTTTTGACAGCACGTTTCCACTTCCATTTAAATATACTGCATATTCTGGATAAGGATAGAATAAGTCTATTAATTCCACGCGCGATTCAATGCGACGATATAAATCATTCGCTCGTCCAGTCGAATCAATTGATGCCTGAACACCAACGAATTGAGTAGTATCATTACAATTTGAATCTTTACATAACGAAATTGAAACATCCGTATCCGGAGTTTGATATGGCAATGTCAGCCGAATGAAAGTCGTAGACTGATTCCGTTCTGTCCCGTTAAAGGTTGCTGGTAATTCCATTCTGAGGTTGCATGCAAAATCGTCAGTAATATTGCAACGGACCTTCAATGGCTCGTTGCCATGTTTGTCTGCACGATCCAATACTTCGTTTGCGTTAATTGAATTCGTTCCATTATTCGACTGCGGTTTCAGAACGAGCATCGCATGATTGGTTCCTGTACTATTCGTATTGTTCGTGCTCAGCTCCCCTATCGTGAAATTTGGAACACCATTGACTGAATCTGTTTGATAAAAATCAACAGTAATAACCGGCGGAGCATATTTATTATTATTGGAACTCAGCTGGTTGGATGGCATATATGATGCATTCTGGGTTTGACCTTTTCTATTTTGTTGCGAGAACCAACTGATTTGGATCGATTGGACATTAGCCAAATCGTCAGTCCTAAGTGGCACTATCCTGACATCGTCAGACTTTGAAAGAGTCGTTCGATAGTCGTTATTTTCTTCGGTTATCTTTACACAAGTGTAAGCTTGAGACAGTTCATATGAATTACCTAGTGCTTCTTTACTTTGTGTCTCTTGCACAATTACTTCTTTTTCTTCATCCTGATCACGACCAAGTACTCTTTGGACAACATCGCACGAGCTGCTATTGATCCCCTCTTCCATTTCATAAATGATTCTCGGACATGATCCAACAGCCGAGGCTGCTGTGCCTTTTGTTTCTCCTTGTGAAAGACAATCATGATATTTCAAAAGTGCAATTTTTGCATCTTCTACACCAGCCAGTGCTGAATCGTAAGCCGACAAATATAAATCTGCATTTACTGCGGCAATAGAATTATTGATTACAATGCGTATAAAACCCAACGTTATCACCCCGACAATCACGGTGAAAAATACTACGACATACAACGATACCGCACCGTTCTTTGCTCTAATGAAATTATTTTTAGTCATCTTCTTCTCCTAACGCCTGAGCGGCAAAATTAAATTTATTGATTGCACAATAATCAAATTCAGTCACGTTGCCCTGAGGCACTGCACGACAATAATCACCATTGGCTTTTATATCAATATCACCTTGTTGAGTTCCAAGTACAAATGTCCCAGCGTAAAATGCACGCCCCGATAACGGGTGAGTAGCTGGACGAAAGATTTTTAGATCATAGAGAGCTAATTGAACCTCTGAGCTATTCAATAATTCTGTCGGTTCATCCGTAATACTGCCAAGATTATATTGAATATTTTCCGCCTGTACATTAATAGAGTAAGTACTTGATACTTTTTCTTGGCACACTTTTCCATTTACATCTAATACTCTCAAAAGCCGAAAATCAGATAAAGTTTTACTATTGCCATTATAATTATAGTGTACCTTTGCACGATATCTTCCTACATCTGGGTTTGATAATACATAGCCAGAATTCCAAAAATATGTATAATATCCTGAGCAAAAAACGCCACTCGTCTGAACATTTTTATTCTCGAAAACATTTGTTGATTCGTATTGTTGAAAAATATATTTATAAGCCTTGTCATCTTCGCAAGTCGATTTAAAGGCTTCTTGCACTCCACTGCATTTTGATTTATCCATCACCATTAAGGAAGCGTTGATTGAGCGTTTGAAATTATCAATCACTTCGCTGCCTGCAGCCTCAACAGATTGGACAGTTAATGTCTTCGTATAAATCGCAGATATTTGCATAATCAATATCGCAACTAAAAGCATTAAGACTGATATAAACGCCATAGCGAGCGTTGTTTCTATCATCGTAAAACCTTTTTTTATTCTTACCATAAATCCGCCCCCTCGACTAATTCTGGGTTATATAACCTCATAATCGTGCCAATTGTAGTTGGCACAGTATCACCTGGCGCCACCCAACATGCACGAATGTGATAGTCAAAAAATTCAGGTGTCGAAGACATGGATCTGGCATTATCAGTTTCATCTCTTGCAGCTACGATAAAAATTCCTTCCGCCGAGGCAATCTCTTGATAGAAACCGTCTTCAGCAAGTTCCTCATCGGAATTTCGATCAGAACTAGAATTCAATCCATACACCACACGTGCATTCAGGGTCGTTGGAATAAATCTATCTGGTGAACTCTTCGTCGTAATGATTGTCTTTCTTAAATCCGAAGATTGTGAAGGGTCGATTAATCTTGTATTTATGAGGAATGCTCGATATATTCCATCATCCATGCCATCATATATTTCTTGACACGAACGATTTACGGCTAGTTTTGGAATATCTTCTGGGTCATTCACTACTGCATCAGGAGATAGAGTACCATTTTTTTGGCGACTCAAAAGCATCCACAAATTGCGGTATTGCTGATCTTCTTCTCTGGATCTTTCCCTTTCTAATGTGAAAGAATTATGAATAAAACGAATCGCCTCCGCTTGGGCATTCATCTCATTTCGAACCTGTGTAAGCTCTAGTGCTGCCTGAGCTTTATTTAGACCAGAATTCATAACGTTAATTGTCAAAATGGATACCAATGCAAAAGCTGCAATTGCAAAAGTGACCTCAATCAAAGTGTCGCCCTTTTTAAAACTCTTCAGCATTTATTTCCTCCCTCTTCCGGCCTCAAATCTTTTTCAACAAGCTCTACCGCAGTAGAATTATGGCCGTCAGTTTTCAACCTCACATCACTCCTTTGTGACACAAAAAATCCATCAGTACTAATACAAAAATCGACATCTTCTTGCTTGAACTCACCACTAGATAAAAACGGTTCAAGCCGAATCGTCCAATCCGCGTTAGTATTACCACAATTTGTATTTGCATTATCCTCTATCGCTTTTTGAATCTCTAAGACTTTTGGCATATACAGACTTCTTACTGCGCCAGACTTTGGAGAGCGTGCTATGATTAAAGTCGCTTTCATTGCGTCATGATTTATGTTTTCTATTCGTGATCCCCATTCCGGAGTATAAGAATATTCATTCCCTGCAGTAGCCAATCGGCATGTCCCGCCATTGTTTTTCTTTAGAACCACTGCATCTGCAAAAACATACGCTAATTCATTTACAACATTCCCTGCTCCGCTACCTACGATTTCATTTAAGTCTAACGCTTTTCCGATCAAATCATAAACATGTATTATGTCTCCGTCTTGCTCTCCAAATGTAATTATTTTTCCATAGATTGAACAGTCGGAACGACCAGGATATTCATTTTCGTAACTGGTTATTACTGAGTTGTTATGAATAATACTATCTTGATTTGCGAGCGTGCAATATTTCGCTTCATCGCCAATCTCTCCAAGTCGACCATTTTGCACATTTATTACTTCTGAATAGATTTTTTGAAGGAAATCAACATACCCACGCGTTGCATCATTATATCGTTGTGAACTTATTCTGCCACTAATAGAAGCCATGAAAAGTGCAACCGCAAGCGCCGTTATCCCCAGTACTAGCGACACTTCAATAATGGTAAATCCTTTTTTCTTCATCATTATTTACCTCTAAAACCTTGGTGCTAGCTCTCCGGTATAAGTGACATTTGCCTGTGAGAAACGCTGAGCCTGTGAATAAGCCCAATACAGCACATCCGGGCGGAGGTTAAATATTTCACCTGAAGAAATTGATCCCCTTGATCCATGTCCTGATAGTTCTTGATTCAATACACCACCATTGAAAGTCGTGCCCGTGCCTGGATTCGCGCCGCCTACACGATTTAATTCCATTGATGATGCAAATATCGGTCCATTCACCATTAATGTATTCTTGCAATCGGATTCGCTTCCGCCAATTCTAAACCCATTTGAACAAGTATTAATGGAGCCATTAGTAATTAACCATGCGTCAATTTGGTTTACTTCCTTTTCAATATCAATTCCACCATCAGCTATTACTAATACTTGTGGTAGCCCAGAAATATTATCAAATATCTGATTGTTGTCACTGAGTCTAATACTTTCATCTTCATTATTGCATCTTCCTTCACCATAGCAGATATTTCGATCGATAATTATTTTTCTGCTTGAATGGATAACAAGAGTATTATTTGCGTAATTTGTTGTAATCTGATCAGAATTCATACTTTCACCTTTACAACGCGTTAACGCCCATCCGCCATTCCAATTTATGCAATTTCTTTCTTCTATATTTTCCGAAGATGAACTGTAGCGTAATGCATTTACGACATCACTTATTCTAATATCACCAGTGCTCTTGACGTAACGCGCCCCATTATCTAATTTATCTCCAGCAAAGGAACTTGAATTAAAACCAGAATCCGTCACTGTATAGCGTGTTTTAATTCTTTCAATAATTACATCCTGAGAAATATTGGCAACATTTGATGCTCCTGTTTTTTGCGTGCTACAATTTGTATTCGCAATTGTCATCTTTGTAATGTCACAGTTGCTTACATTAGCCTCCGCACCACCACGAAGCCCGAGAGAAGTATTTCTCTCTTTGCCATAGTATCCAGTTGCAGCACCAGACGCAAGACCATAAACTTCACCTTGCGCTACAACATAATATTCAGCCCATGAACCGAAAATTGCGTCTGGGCTGCTATAAGTTCCAAGCCCAGCATCCACCTTTTTAAGTGAATTCGTCGTCGAAATACTACCAACTGTATACAGTCCACCATTCCAGACTTGGAAACTCGGGCGCTTTGCTATCGTTCGACACGAAGCACCGGAGATATTCGAATATCCAGAATTAGGATTAGCACTCATACCACTAACGATGTAATCATTCGGCTGATTATGACTATCGGAAGTGCTGACATATACTGCAACGCAATATTTCGATCCAACAGGGTAAATATCTGGTATTTGTCGAGAATCTGTTGTCCAGCCGTACTGTTTACCACTGTATAATCCGTCTGGATTGAGTGGACCATTAAGTTCTGAATCTTCATTGGAAATCGGATTACACTCATACAGTGTCATTTTTGAACCAAAATAGTTGCATGGATCACCGCTCGCCATATTCGACCCCTTTACTGAATAGTCGTTCAAACTTCCATCGTCCGCTACGACAAACTCATATGCTTGTGCGTGGCCATCTACTATCGTAGCGTATGCTTCTGAAGACCGAACATTACTATTGATTCGTGGTTTAACTTGCACTGTAAAACCAGCCGAAACGCTTTCACCAAGATAGACAATGCCATCACCATGTCCAATAATATTTGAAGACACATCTGTCATATAGTTAAATGGAATCTTTACACCTGCATACCTATGAACAGCGCCGAGATTTTGCCAGTCTGTCGAGTAATCATAATATGGTTCATAATAGTTTTCTCCTGCATATGAGGATACTCTTGCACCCGGATCGCATGAGTCGCACTCAAAATAGTATGGTTCGTAACCGATAATATTGTCTTCTGTTTCTCCTGTTAATAAATCGACAATGTATCTTGGTGTACCATAGATTGGTTCACCTCCATTTGGATTTTCTCGAATCCAACCATTCGGCGCACATGATCCGCCGTGTTCACAAACGGGCTCACTGTTATTATGATAATTGTTGTCATAATACTTTTGAACTCGGCCCCATCTATCTCCACCACATCTGCCTAATGCCTCAGCTAAACTTATAAATGGGCTATCTGCGTTACAATTTTGCACTTCTAATGCATTATACCCCTCTTGCCATAGTTTTAGCCCGCCATCAACCTCTGCACCACAATAGCTATAATTTACATAATGATCACATCCAGAGCATACGCCACCATTATTATAATGTTTATATTTTCGCCAGGCCGTAATTCTATCATAGTAAAGATGTTGTGATATTGTATTGCCTACATCAAAGTAATTGTCTGAGCGTGTATCATTTTTTCCTAAGTTCTCCCACCCAGAATAATTTGATGTCATATCTGCCGCTGAACAAGGACTCGTCGAGCCTGGTATTTGGAATCCATACCCTACAAAATGTGGTATAAAATCATTTACTCTGCAATTATACATATTAGCCGAAGCAGATGTACTACTTGGGGAATAAATTTGGAATTTCCAACTACCTGTCACATCGAATTGGTTTACTCCGGATAATGCTCTTCTTGCATCTTCTTGGTGGGGATTGAGATGATAAATCATGCCAGCATTCAAATCTTGTTCGCCAAAGAAATATTGACTCGATGGATCCGCATCAATTTCGAACCATTGCGCATATCGATCATCAACTGCAAAAGGAGAATTACTCGAATAGAGACCACCCCTTACACCTTGAGCTGCCCAACAATAAGATATGGAAAAACGGACGGTATCACCTGGGCGAGCCCAAACATATCCATCAGAAATCCAGGCATTATCTTTCGTAAGATTAGCAACCTCGACTTTGCCTTCAGTGTCTCCATAGTTGTATCCATCACCACAATCTGATACGTTTGGCGGTCTTACTGGTGGACGTGGGGTCGGATTGTAGGGGTCACTTGGTGTACTAGGTTGAATATTATCCCAATCCGCAAACATACTTAAAGTACTTCCAGGACCAAAATTCTGCGTAGGACCTGGATTAATTTTTCCAGCGGCGACAAGAGCTTCAAATTTTGCTTTTACACTATTAAAATTCAATGCATAGGACGATTGGCGAGCATATCCACCATATTGAGGTAATCGCCAAGCCGCATCAGAAGAACTGCTAATGCCGATCGGAGTAATTAACTGGCCAGCATTATAGTGGATACCGTTAACAGATCCGCTTTTTTGTGCAATAGCACCATAAACATACATTCCAGATGCCCCAAGAAGATCACTAAATGACCCACCGCCAATATTTGTGTGAGCTGTATGAACGCCTGGCCAAGTACAAGTACCGCCTCCACAGCTCATTGAAGGAGCTACACTTTGGACATTATTCAATGGAACATATACCCATCCAACTGAACGAGTTGATAAAACCGCAGTGGCATCACCACCACTACTTTCACTACCAGGGCCTGATCCGCAAGTGCCACCAGGACCAGTACATTCAGACGCATATACTTTTCCTACCGAAAACAATCCAAAAACACTCAAAAATGCAAGCAATAATATACTCACTAAAATTGTTTTTATAGTTTTATTCATCACTCTTCTTGTCCTCCATTACTATCCGCTGTTGGATCTGGATTGCTTTGTTCCCAGGTATATTGATCAGTCTCTGGATTAAATGGTTCCTCTGCGCTAAAATCATCCAAGTAGTCAGCCATATTCTCTGGAACATCCAACTGACCTGCTTGCCATTGATAGAGTTCGGCTAAGCTTTGATCTCCAAAATTGTAATAGAAATTCGACGCCGCCATAAGCACTAGATACTGTTGTCCAACATCATAAGTATTTTCTAGAAGGTATTTAATTTCATTTTCTGCCGACTCCTCATAGCCACCAAGTCGCATAAATTCAGCATGAAGCAACTTGAGACGAAGTGCCCGTTCGGGGTCTTTTGAATCTGCTATCGCATATCCGATAAACGTTGCAGTCTCACCATACGACCAACTTTCAGAATATACTAAGCTATACGCTTTCTTCTCGAAGTCATTAATATCTTCAGGGAAATCGCTTGAGTTATATTCTCTGGGCTTTTCACCACTAAGAACATTTACAAGGAATACGGTCGTCACTATCAATAAAACAGCGCCTAAAGCTACTAACACTATTACAAGCGCTTTCCTCGTCAGGCGAGTTCGTCGTCGTTGAACTTTTTTATCATCTTTTCCCCCACCGTCAATATTTGAAAAATAATTCACCGTAGGACGAGTTCCTATTTTTTGTGAATCAAAAGAAATATTTGGGCTATTTTGACCTTCTGGATTATCCATGCTCTTATTTTATCATAAGCATTATTATTTTTGAATATTATATTAGTTCCCAAAAACAAAGGATATCCATTGTTCGAAGTTCGTCTTTTCTTCCTCTTCTTCTAACTGAACAGGACTCATAATGGTATCCTTATGTTTCGCATAGTCTGAATTGTCTGGAAGATAAATCATACTTT
The DNA here is from genome assembly GCA_045597305.1 of Candidatus Nanosyncoccus sp. Lineage (GTDB taxonomy): Bacteria > Patescibacteriota > Saccharimonadia > Saccharimonadales > Saccharimonadaceae > Nanosyncoccus. The sequence goes on from JAZLJF010000027.1 coordinate 14,647, forward strand.
CTCCTTCGGCAACTTTGTTTTGTTTCTCACGTACGGATAGCTCTTGATATTCTTCCGAGGCGTAGTACTTGTTTTCCAGCTCGATCGTCTCTATTTCCAGCTGAAGAAGTGTGAGCTCTCGTTTTTTATTCGTGAGACGCTGTTCCAATTCCCAATTCCGCGTAATTGAAGTAATCGCACCCCAGGTCCAAGCAAGACATAATGCTCCAGCAATCAAAAATTCCACTCTCCCTTGAGAGAACATTCTCTTAATGCTGAGTTTTATACGGCGTAGCCTTGTCTTAACTCTTTCCATTTATGCTTTTTTATTATATCATTTCGTGCTAAAATAAGTCTAGACTTCTGGGGGCATAGCTCAGTGGTTAGAGCAGTCGGCTCATAACCGATTGGTCCCTGGTTCGAGCCCAGGTGCCCCCACCAGAACGTATATAAATCGGCAAAAGTGCCGATTTTTTAGTAGTAAATTTCTGTTAAGCGCCTTAAGAAAAATAGGGACTTATTATTTTGTGATTTTTATGGCAAAAAATACACCAAAAAGCCGATTTTTTCCCTATAAAATCGGCTGTTAATAACCTTGCAATTTAGTCACTTCATTAACGTTTTCTAAAAGTTTCCAGAAACAACAGAGCTTATACTCCCTAAGTTTCTATTCTGCGGATTGTTTTTATCAATTTCCCTATTTTCGGCTTCGTATTGTGCTTTTTGATCAGCCGAAGTTGTAGTAGCATTACCTTTATTATGAACCATCCCGTTAATTATATTTAGATTTTCGTTAATCTGTTGGCTAAGAAATAACATTTGTCTACCCAATTGCGGCGGGATAGCAAAAGCCCTATCATGGATTGCTTTATTTGCCGCCGTGCTATATCCAAAACTTTTATCCATTTCGTTTTGGTAATTTGCGCCAAATTGATGCACAGATTCAATATCTTGTACATTTTGCAAAATATCAGCATATTGTGCAGAAAGTTCAGACATTTTTTGATTCATTTGCAACAAAGTCGCGGAAGCCTGCTCTAGTTGCATTGAACCTTTAGTCATTGCCATTAACTGTTCCATTGCAGGCCTGATAGTATTTAAAGCACTTCGTATATTATTTACAACTATTTCTGCTTGTCGGCTATCACCCTTTTCTTTTGATTCATCATCTTCGTTTAGGGAATCTTTAGTTTCTTCATTTTTTTCCTGCACATCATCAGCTATTTGCTCTCTTGCTATGTCTTGTAATTCGTGAGCTTTATCTGGATCAAATTTATCCGCCATAGCTTCAAGTGATGCCACTTCGGGATTTCCAGAATTAGTCTTCTCTGCATCTGCGTTTAGCTTTTCCGTCATTTAGCCTCCTTTTCTATAGATTATACCATAGATGACATAAACTCTAACATAGGTCTAATTGCAATTAAAATTATTAAGTCTGTCTTGAATGTCTTCCCTGTAGATTGTTAATGCCTGAACAATTCGCCCCCACCAGAAGAATCTTAGTCGGCGCTTTGCCGATTTTTCATTTTTGCAGCGATCGCAAATCTCTCCGTCTTGTCGCCAAGGGAATTAGAAGGATAATCGTTGTCTATCATCGTATCAATGGAGCTATCCGTAATATTTCCTGCTAGAATTCCAGCACTCAACAGCTGTTCAACTGCCACTTCTGAAATTTTTTTATGTAGCTGAAAAACCTCATAGTTTCTAGCATACGGCGAAAAGTACACAGAGATATCACTAGGGTTGCTATGATATTCATTTTGAAGACATTCAACAAATTTTTTTGGCCCATATTGTTCGAGATTATGACGACCGGCATGAAGCAACCCAATTACTCTTCGCGTTCGATCGAAAAATACCATCCCAAGACAATCAGCAAGTGGTAGTAACAACCCAATTTCCGGAATTGTCGAAATAAGTCCATCACTTACAAGAATCTTATGTTCAGGAAGCAAAATTGAATAATCCTTAATATTGTCATCTGTTATTTGATGGTATTCTGTATAATTCGAACGATTATACCGTGTATTGATCCTTGCAATGCACTGTTTTTGAAGCTCAATCGTTTCTGAAAGGATTGATTGATTTTCTATTATCTCCTGCTCGCTTCCCTTGCCAAAAAAACGCATATTGCCATCACTGCGATCGCTTATTGCAATTTCAGCTTCACCATCACAAAATAAAATTTTTTTCATTACTGTCTTCTAGAATAGAATTATTTTAAATCGCATAAAGTATCGCCGAGAATATTAATCGTGCAAATTACCCCGGATTTTCCGTATGTCCCTACGCGTATTTTTCGTTCACTTGGTATCTTACCTAGCGTGTAATAGTATGACTTTGTGTAATTGAAACCTGTATTATCAATTCGTTCAACTACACCCTCTTGGATTGCGTATATTCCTGATTCTCGATTAAGGCCAAGTGTGTTTACGGCTTGCGTGTCATTATTGATACCATGGTGTGTTTCTTGATATATCACAATATCCTCTGTGCTCGCCGAGTCATTTAAAAGTTTATTTTTAATCTTTTCAGCAGTAGTTTTTTCAGATGATATCTTAAAAGGTGTAATGTCAGTCTTAAATTCACCATTTGAAAAACTTACGTTATCAAAAATCTGAGGAGAGTTTGATCCTGAATTAAATAACGTGTCGTAACCGCCATTTTCCAAATCTCCTGGCAAATACATATATCGACTTTTCCCTATTGTTTTTACTTCTGCAAGAATGCCAAATGAGTCAGCATTAGACGCACAGGAATTACCATTACCGATAGTAGCATAAAAATAGCGATCCAGTCCAACGCCTACCCCTGTAGCCCAGTCCGGAATTTTCTGAATTATCGTATCAGTTGTTTTTAGCTCGATATTTGGATAATTTTTTCCATCAAAATATACGTATTTGTTGTCCTCTGTTACGAATTTACTGCTAGTCGTCGTGCTTGCTGTCCAATTAATCACTTTTCCATTGGAGCAAGATTTTCCCTCATACACATTCGCTACATTGAAGAATGTCAGCGTGAGATATTTTCCTATTTGAATACTATCACCATCTTTTATTTGATTAAATCCGCTTTGTGTCGAGTAAAAGTTTGTAAATACTTTTGCTCCTTTCGCGACTGCGGTCGCTGTAATATTATTAAATTGATTAATTCTGGTATTTGACCACGTTTCTTTTTTCAGAATAATATTCTTGATCGTGAAATTTTCATCATTGAAGAATGTGATCACATTTCCCTGGTGATCCTCATCGAGATGCGACAAGACCAAATAGTCAATCACGATCTTTTTGCTACCTTGCGCAATTTTTAATGCATTATAAATCGTATTTCGTACTTTCTCGTCATTTAAGCCAGTATCAAACATGACATACTTGCCATCTAATGTTTTTATAAAATACGAATTACCATAAATACTTGAGTCATAATAAATATTAGGAAATGTCACTGTTACAGAGTTGCCTAGGTCACTTGTATCTGGTAACGCAGATACTTTTGAATTGGAAAATTTTATCACAAAATTTTGCGTTTCAGCGCATACTTCTTTTACCAAAAATGTCCCTGAAAAACTTACTAAGCCCAAGAACACCATTACTCCGACTTTTAGCCTTTTCTCCTTCGCGACTATCACAATTACAAAAATTGACACAGATAATAATCCTGTTGCCGCCCAGAATAATACATTCTTTTTTGCCTTGCTATTGTCGAAATATTTTGCAACTGAGCCAGTATTCGGTACGCCTACTTCCGAGATGTCACCATTATCATTTGTCGGTCCTACACCATAATATGCCTCCTCTTCAATCTCAAAGGTAATGTTCACATCATCCATTGCAACTGATTCGCCAAATTCAATATATTTTTCATATCTTATCGTAATGTAGACAGCTTTATCTGCACTAGTCATCGAATTGTCGTAATCGTATGAAATTTTGATATTTTCATTTGTATTATTGTCTGAAATATTTTTGATTTGGTATTTATTCATCTCTGGATTAGATAAGCCAATTCTATAGGTCACGGAATCTCCAATCTTATGAAAGACTAATTCCGGAGCAACAGCTAGTCCGTTAATGCCAGAGTCTTTTATTTCAATATCACCTGTACGGCCAGTTATGGCAATAGTATTAATTTGCTGCGAAGCAAGAACAACGTTCATAGTACACATAAGCATCAATACTGCAAATACGCCGCCAGCAATGAATCGCGTCGCACCAATAATACGATCTTTTACAACCTTTACGCTCATGCTTTGATTATACTACATATTCCACAAAAAAATACCACTCTTGCGAGTGGTATTTTCTATTATGACTTATTTCTTCTTGGAAAGAGTCAAGAAACCATTGCGTGGGTTTTCGTTAACAACACGATCTGCAGGAAGATCAACAGGTGTGCCTTTACCGCCATCCTGAGTCTTAGTAAAGAAAAAGATTGTCTGCTTCTTACCGCCACGAAGAGTGACTTCTGACTGACGTAGGTAGTAGGTAATTCCTTTACTGTTGGTATGTTGATAGGCCATAATTCCTCCTTAATTGATATAACCTTATCTTATGACCCCTAAGCTTAGATGTCAAGAGGTTTTTTCTATTTTTTCAAAAATACTAGTGCTAATCTGAAAAAGCACCATATTATAAACTTCGCCAAGATTATAAAAATCATTATTATACATATTATTGACATAAAACCAGACAAAGTCGGAGTCCAAATAGGCGAAGAAAAATCGTAACGGAACAATGCCGTCGATGGGAGCGTTGCAACAAATGTATCTTGAAGACTTTCTGAGGCAGGATATTTTGCAATCTCTCCAGTCATACAATCCAAATACTCAGGGCTATTCCATGCCCAACCATACCGAATCGCTGACGGCTTACAGACATTCATTGCAGCCGCAAATACATTCCCGTTCGGATTCTCGTCAGTTCCAGCTTGCGCCTCTGCTACGGCAATAGCTTCAGAAGCTTTCCTCTGATATTGATGTTCGAGATATATCGGACCAGTACCGAAAGAAATTTCCTGCGTGCCATTTCGCTCTACAATATTAATAACCGTATGCGAAAATACAAATGTTTTTAAGCGCTGTACCGCGCTCGCTATTTCCTCATCATTCCCTGCCTCATCAGCTGCGATCACTTCTTTCTTGAGATCTGTCATATTAATATGATCAAATCTCATAATCGTTGCCTCAATAAAAAGCATTAAAACCAAAATAAGAAGAAGCTGCCACGTTTTTACGCGACGCAGATTCTTGAGTGTCTGTTTTATATGATTTTTCTTCATGCCACCCATAAACTTGATATAATTATAACATGAATATTTATATTTCTGGTATTTCTGGAACTGGGCTTGGCCCTCTTGCTTTAATGGCAAAAGATGCTGGTTTGAATGTCACTGGTTCTGACCTCTCGGAAGGTGCTATATCAAGTGAGCTTCGTGCAAAAAATATCAATTTCACCACTGGCGAACAAGATGGTAAATTTCTACAAAAAATGCATGAAGAGATGAAAATTGATTGGTTCGTTTATACTTCAGCATTGCCAGAAAATCATCCTGAATTATTACTCGCAAAGAAACTTGGGCTTCGTATTTCCAAGCGTGATGAATTGATTGCATTTCTAGTAGAGAAACAAGATCTCAAAATGGTCGCCATAGCTGGTACGCATGGAAAAACTACTACCACCTCAATGATTGTCTGGACCGCACTCAACCTCGGTCTTCCTGTATCATATCTTGTCGGCACGACTTTACCATTTGCTGAAGCGGGGCACTACGATCCAGAATCAAAATTTTTAATTTACGAAGCAGATGAATACGATCGAAATTTCCTTCATTTCTACCCTTGGTTATCAGTTATTACCACTATTTCATACGACCATCCTGATATTTATCCTACAAAACTTGACTATCTCCGTGCATTCATGAAATTTGAATCACAGAGTGACAACGTCATTCGTGGAGAAGCGACCGAAGGAGAAGCTGTAGTAAATAACGAAACGGCTGACTTCTCAGAGAAATTTCACCTTGCTGGAAAAGTACGACGTTATGATGCCAGCCTCGCGATGCAGGCTATTTTCGAGATGGCAGAAGAGGCAGATATCGTATCTGTGAGCCAAGGCGAATACGCGGGTCGTACCATTGATGAATCTTTGATTGTGGAAATTTTAAACAAATTCCCTGGCGTCGGACGCCGTTATGAACGCGTCGCTGATGGTGTCTATAGTGACTATGGTCATCATCCAGAGGAAATTGCTTCAACCGTCGAAATGGCGCTAGAAGATTCCAAGATTAATCATTATAAAGGCGTCGTCGCGATTTACGAGCCACACCAGAATACTAGACAACACGAAGTGAAAGATGATTATAGAGATTCTTTTTCTGGCGTCGAAAAAGTATTCTGGCTTCCAACTTTTCTCACGAGGGAGAATCCAAATTTGCCGATTTTAGAGCCAGAAGATTTCATTAGCATACTATCAAACAAAGAAAACGCCAAACCAGCAAAGCTAGATAATAATCTTGCCGATATATTACGCAAGTATCATAAAGATGGATATTTATTATTATTAATGACCGCCGGCCCTGCCGACGCATGGATTAGAAAGGTATTTTATGACAAAAAACATTAAAAATAAAATATTAAAATTTATCGGCGTAGGATTCACTGCCGCGGCTGTTGATTACGGCATATATGAGCTATGCTTGCTTGTTTTCTTCGGCAATAATAACGACATGATTATGGTCTCGCAGTTAATTTCTCTTGTCGTGGCAACATTCGTCGCCTTCGTACTTCATAGCAATATTACCTGGAAAGGGCGCGACCCCGGAAAACTTGGAATTATAAAATTCTTCATTTGGAATTTAGTCGTATTGCTGCTAATGCGCTCATTCTTGTCCTGGTTCTTCACACTATTGACCGGATTATACGAATTTGGATTCATGCTCACAAGCGCAATTCATCTTCCGTTTTCGTTTGAGTTCATCCAGAGTACATCGATATTTATTATGATGAATATTGTCACAATGACGATTAATTACTTCTTCTACGACAACTTCATTTTTGGCAAGAACAAGCCAGAAAACACCGTTAAACGAAAAACAACAAAACAGGCAAAAGATAAATCTGCAGCGCGTTCGGAAGGCCAGAAAAAAACAACAAAGTCAAAAGAAAGCTAAAGACGACGCTACAGAATAATGGGGAAATAAAGTATTTAAGATTTTTCTTGACCAATACTGCACTGACAATCAATATCAAGAAACAACCAACTACACCTACTTCAAGCAGAAGGCTAAAGTATTCATTTTGCACGATCTCTTTTGTTCCAACCTCATTTGGAAATTGTTTATTCATGGCAATTCCTGCACCACCCAATCCAACTCCAATCCAGAAATATTGCGGACTTGATTTCCATGTTTCAAAAGCAAAATGATTTAAGTCCAAACGTCGGTTTGTCGATTCTGCAACATATCCCGAAAAGACTGATTCTGTCTGTGGAAAACTCTGTTCGGTTTGTTCGGTTTTTGTGGAAACTTGTTCGGATTCTACTGTTTCATCTTCTTTTTTATCTATTGGCCTTAAATCAATTTTCCCAAGCGTGAGCTGATGTATGGATTTCGTTACTCCAGAAATGAAATCATCGTTCGTCGGTCCAGTTGCCGCAAATACTCCTTGCGCAAATAGTGATATTACAAATGCCGAAGCCATAATGACAAGGGAACTAACAATGTCTCGCGACTCGACTTTGGAACGATTTGTTTTCTTCAATAAAATAAGCTCTAGAATAAAGCCTAGTAGCACCGCATAGATCGCCCCCCTAGAGAATGTAAAAAACAAAGTGGAACTTAGAAAAACAGAAATCACGATAAGACATACTCGATTTTTGATAATTTTTTGCTTATCGAAATTGCATAAAAGATAAAAACAGAGAAGCACTGGCGCTATTAGAAGATTTCCCATGAATTGCGGCTCAATAGCAAATCCATTCGGATGAGGGAATCCAAAAGCAGTTGCTACACAACCTTGGCAGAGAAGAGTAATATCCCTGCTTATCCCGATAACATCAAGAATACTTTGAATCCAACAAAATATCGACATCACCATCGCAGAAATCAGAAGCGTTGTTAGCATAATATTTAGCAATCCACCAAAGCGTGGACTTTTTTCCAACTTTGACTTTCTGATGCTATAAATGATATTCAGAATCGCAAATACTACCAGCCAGACCATTCCAGCCGTTAATATAGTGCGGAGCTTGTTTTCAGACCAAATCAGCGAAAAACTAAAGAATAAGGGAACTATCGAGGCGAGAATTATTTTCTTCTTTCGGTAGAACTTCAACAATGCACGTATTCTTGGCAGACAAATAAGGGAAAAGAGCACTAGCCATATTTCCGGCAATGATAATTCTAAATTCATTGTGTCGTTCGTGCCAATCGTAATTACTGGATGATAAGAAAAGAAGAGTACGACCGGCAAAAAAACTAATAGACCATTCCTAATGTAATCAATAATTTTTTTATTCATTTTTACCGCTCAGCTCCAAGTTAATCAGATGAGACATTTTCTTGATAAATTGCTTTTTATCAAACTCTAATGTTGTATTTTTTACAACATTTGGATCATAGCTGTCCGGCTCAAATTCCTCTATTGCTTTTGCGAGAGAATCAACCGACTGTTTTTCGAAAAATTCACCATTCATACCTGGCTTAATATAATCACGTGCACCGCCTTCACCAAAAGCAAGAACTGGAACACCACAAGCCATTGCTTCAATCGGGGCGAGACCAAATGGCTCAAGACTTGGAAATAAAAATCCGTCAGCCCGCGATAAATATGTTCTTAACTCATTTTGCGACATAGTGGGAAGGAATTTTATATTCTCATTTCCATTTGACAATTTTACTAGTTTATTATGTTCTGGGCCATCACCAATGAGGGTAAGGTTCACCCCTGTTTTTAGGGCTGCTTTTACGCATAAATCGAGCCTTTTCCAGTTGACTTGTCGCGAAGTTGTGATGTAATTATATGGTTTTTCCGTTTGACTTTTAGCCTGTTTTATTTTATTGCTTGTGGAAAACTTTTTGCCTTGTGCGGAAAACTTTTCCACATCTACCGGCGGAAATACTATCTTTGCTTCCCTCTTATAATATTTTTTTATTTGTTCCCTTGCATAAGAAGATATTGTCACGAATATGTCTGGCAATTGCGCTGCCGCATAATCTTTTTTGCGTAATGGTTTTACAAATAGCTTCAGGCCAATCCTTGCAATAGGATTCAATATTCCAAATCCTGGATTCTTTAGGTACTCATCATACATTCCCCAGTAATACTGAGTGGGCACATGGCAATAACAGATATGCTTCTTTGCTTTAATTGATTTCGCCTCAGCACCAGTTACGGATATTACGAGATCATATTCTGTCAAATCAAGATGTGAAAAGTACCTTTGCCTTAATGGACTAATAAAGCGCCTTAAGCAAGTCGGAAAGAGCTGCAACCAACCAGTCCGAACATCTGCATCCTTGAACCAATCAATTCCCTTTTTATTATATTTCGACGTATATATCGGTGCCTCAGGATACATTTCATGGAAGGCTAACAAAACCGATTCTGCACCGCCAACGGTCGTCAACCAATCGCAGACTAGAGCAACCTTCATTATTTTGCGCCTTTTCTAGAAAATACTGCGCCAATCGTCCTAAACAAAATACTAATATCCATCCAAAGAGACCAGTTCTGAATATAATATAGGTCCAAAGCTCTTCTCTCTTCAAAAGAAATATCACGACGTCCTGATACCTGAGCCAAACCTGTTAATCCAGATTTCACAGAAAGCAATAATGATCTATCGCCGTAATCTTTTAGCTCGCCTGGCACCAATGCTCTAGGCCCAACGAGCGAAATATCTCCTTTTATCACATTGAGTAATTGTGGTAATTCATCGAGAGATGTTGCGCGCAGAAAAGCTCCAATAGACGTCACTCTTGGATCTTTTGGAAGTGCGTCACCATTTTTTCGATATTGTTCGATCAGCTCGGGCTTCCCCATTTTTATGAAAGCATCCTCTGGGCTCATTCCAGAATATTCAGGCTTCATTGATCGGAACTTATATATTCTCACTTTTTTATTGTAACGAGAAAGACGATATTCTGAATAGATCGCAGAATGATGAATATCTGATACTTTAACAACTACCCAGATAATAGCCATCGGGATAAGCGCAATAATAAATAATAGCAGTCCCACCACGATATCTATTGCACGTTTCACAAATCTCGAAACGCCGATGAGCGGAGTGACCTTCACGAATATTGCAGGTGTGTCCCCAATCAACTCAACTTCACCAATATGGGAAGAAAGTGCGGTCTCTGATGGAATGAAATAATATAAAAGATGATGGGAAATTGATTCACTATAAATATATTCTGTTCTGTCTTCATCAGTCTGAAAAATTACATCAGCCTTCGCCCATTTTAAGGCCTCTTTCAATGAAGTGAAGCGTTTTCCTTGAAATTCAGTCGGAATATATTTCTTGTTCGCAACTACCGCAGCAAGGCTAAACCCATCTTCTGGAAAACCTGCAATATGATCCAAGATTCTAGTCGTATTAATATTATTTCCAATCACTATTGCACGCAGTGTGCCCTTATTATTATGTCTAATAATTATTTTCCTAACACGACGAATAATAAGTCTCATAATGAATAACATCACAAAACATAATATCATCGCATAAACTGCGACGAGCCTTGTCGGGAAAATATGCTCTTCGGTAAAGAAATCAAAAGTAATAAGCGCCATAATGCCAAGAATGGATGCAATAAATAATCTCAAAGTCTCTGGAATACGAGAGCGATTCAAGATAATCGTCTTATTATAAAGGCCCAAAATTAACATCAGCAACACCCAAATCGGAAGCAAAAAGCAAATAGTCGAAATAAATTCTCCTGGTTCCACTTCAAAGAAATAAGGTTTTTGATCAATATAAATACGGAATAGATAAGCCAACAAAAAAGATGCCGTTACAGCAAGAATATCACCCACCATCAGTATTACGCGATACACTAGACCAGGGTCTTTTTTCATATATATATTATAACATGATGTATAATATTTATAAACTTGATGAAAGGTAAATATGAAGATTTTAGTAACTGGCGGAACCGGTTTTATTGGTTCCCACACCACGGTTGAATTGATTAAGGCTGGCCATGAGGTTGAGATTGTTGATAATCTTTGCAACAGCAAAGAATCCGTACTGGATCGTATCGAAGAAATCACTTCGGTCCGTCCAGTATTTCATAAAATCGATCTCTGCAAACCAGAGTTAGTACAGCAATTATTTGATAATTCCTCCTTCGATGCAGTCATTCATTTTGCTGGCTTAAAAGCGGTCGGCGAGAGCGTAGAAAAACCATTACAATATTACAAGACAAACCTCAACAGCACTATCAACATCCTTGAAGCTATGCAAGCAACCGGCGTTAATAATCTCATCTTCTCTTCTTCAGCAACCGTATATGGAGAACCTGGCGTAACATCCTATACTGAAGATTTACCTACTGGGCAAAAAATTCCTAGCCCTTATGGCAAGACGAAATACATGATCGAAGAAATCTTAAAGGACGTGACAACTGCAAATCCAAATTTCCGCGTTTCCATCCTTCGCTATTTTAATCCTGTCGGTGCTCATCCATCTGGAAAAATTGGCGAAGACCCAAATGGCCGCCCAAATAACCTTATGCCCGTAATTATGAAAGTAGCTAAGGGTGAGATACCTGAATTGTCGGTCTATGGCAATGACTATCCTACCACAGATGGAACTTGCATACGCGATTATATTCATGTCGTAGATCTTGCCAAAGGTCATTTAGCCGCATTGTATCATCTCACAGAAAATTCTTTCGACAATTTACAAATATATAATCTCGGATCCGGAAAAGGCACTAGCGTTCTAGAAATGGTTCGAGCTTTCGAAAAAGCCAGTGGCAGAGACTTACCATACAAAATCGTAGATCGAAGACCAGGTGATCTTACCGGATTCTTTGCAAATCCGTCGAAAGCGGAAAAAGAACTCAATTGGAAAACTGAGCTTACAATTGATGACGCAATGAAAGATACAATCAATTATCTCAATAATAATTAAGCTCTTACCGCTGAATATATCGTCCAAACTATTCTGAACAAGACTGGATGAATCATTACTAGATACGTTGCGATCTTATCCCGTTTTGTCGCGATTGGATTTTTTGTCACGAATTTATGGTTCTCTCGGATGTATTTCACGATTTCTTTCTTTTTTGATACGATATTTGGCGAAGTAACCTTTGCACTATCTATCATCCATAAGACAGAAAATCTCGCATGCATTCTGCGTAATTTCACTGTGTTTATTAAATATGGGAAATATTTCTGCACGTCATTACACATCTCATCTGTTAAATTAATAATATCAAATTTGCTTTCGTCGAACTGAGATGAAGAAATTGACCCTTTCCTTTTCTGATAATAATATTTTGGCTCAGCACCATATGCGACATTTGGACATTTCTTTATTAGCTTATAAGTCGTGCCTAAATCTTCATGGACTGCTCCTTCCGGAAAAGTAATTCCCTCCCACAAGTCACGATGATATAGTTTTGCATAGGCGGACACATTGAAGCCTTCTTCTCTCATCATCCGGCCCATCGCTTCTTCTGTGCTCATGTTTTTTTCGCCGTAATTTGAACCGTAATCTACACTATTACCCTTTAATGTCGTCTCTTGAATGGCGCAAATTGACATTTTACTTTCATATTTTCTCGCGAGCGAAAATAGATAATGCGCTGCATCGTATGCAAGCGCATCATCAGAATCAAGAAATGTAATGTATTCACCTCTCGCTTCAGCAAGACCACGATTACGCGCACCTGATAATCCCCTGTTTTCTTGGTGTATTACGATAATGCGCGAATCACTTTTTGCTTTTTCATCGCAAAACACACCACTTCCATCCGTCGATCCGTCATCGACAATGATAAATTCTAATTTTGGATAATTTTGATGAATTAGTGAATCAAAACACCTTTCAAGATAAGGCAAGACATTGTAAACTGGCACAATTATAGATATAAGCGGTGTTTCCATATGTATTATTATATAACAATATGATAAAATATAAGAATGAGTATCGACTCAAACTTATTTAGCAAAAAAAATCGAGTACTCCTCGGCGAGCTCGTCAAAACTGATTTTAAGCTCCGCTATCAAGGCTCTGTACTTGGCTATCTTTGGGCTCTCATCAAGCCACTTTTGATGTTTGCTATCTTATATGTTGTTTTTGCAAAAATCTTGCGCTTTGGTGGCGATATTCCACATTATCCTGTCTATTTATTGGTAGGCACGGTGATTTGGAACTTTTTCGTAGAATGTACCCAGCAAGGCATTCATGCTATCGAGTCACGTGGCGAATTACTCCGCAAAATCAATTTCCCGAAGTATATCGTAGTCGTATCTGCTACGAGTACTGCAGTAATAAATGTCCTTATTAATATTTGCGTCGTAATCATTTTCGCTCTATTAAATGGTGTGACACCTACTTGGTCTTGGCTTCTTGTGCCACTCTCTCTTCTGGAATTATATACTCTAGCACTTGGTATTTCTCTCTGGCTTGGTGCAATCAATGTCAAATATCGTGATATCGGCTCCATCTGGGAAGTCCTTACTCAGGCTTTATTTTATGCTGTTCCAGTAATTTATCCAATTTCTATGGTGGCTAGCTCTTCTATGCTCGCAGCGAAAGTGATCTTATTGAACCCAATCGCACAAGCTATTCAGGATATTCGTGAAAATCTAATCACAGTAGAAACTGCAACCACTTGGGATACGGCCGGCGTGGGATTTGGCTGGCTTTCAATCGGAATCGTTGTAGCAATTTTTGTCATTTCTATTTTCGTTTTCAAGAAAAAATCTAAGCATTTTGCGGAGGAAGTATAATGAAGTGGAGTGATCGTTATCTTAAGAAAATGAAATCAGTCGCTGAGGAAGAAGCACTTGCAGAAAATACCGCCGTAAAAGTAACTGATTTATACAAAAGTTTCAAGCTCCCGACTGAGCGTGCTTGGGGTTTGAAACAAGCTATTTTCAATCGCCTTAAAGGCGTAAAAGGCTACAAGAAACAAGAAGTATTACGAGGTATTTCTTTCGAAGTGAAAAAAGGTGAATTTCTCGGTATTGTTGGCCGTAATGGTAGTGGTAAATCGACCCTCTTAAAAGTCTTATCTGAAATCTATATTCCAGACCAAGGGGACATTAAGATAAATGGCACTCTTGTTCCATTTATCGAACTAGGCGTAGGATTTAATCCTGAACTAACTGGGCGCGAGAATGTCTATCTTAATGGTGCTTTGCTCGGCTTCTCTAATGCAGAAATGGACAAGATGTATGATGATATTGTCAAATTCGCCGAATTAGATCAATTCATGGATCAAAAGCTCAAAAATTATTCTTCCGGAATGCAGGTGCGTTTAGCTTTCTCAATCGCAATTCGTGCTCATGGCGATATTTTAATCCTCGACGAAGTGCTCGCCGTTGGTGATGCCGCCTTCCAAGAAAAGTGTAATGATTATTTCAAAAGCCTTCATGGCAATCAAACCGTAATTCTCGTCACTCACTCCATGGATAATGTAATGAAATTCTGCGATCGCGCTATTCTGATCGAAGATGGAAAAATCGCCTGCGAAGGCAAGCCAGAAAAAGTCACCGAAGCCTACACTGCACTTTGGCAATAATTATTATTTTCGTTTTGTTTTTACTTGCTTTTTTAGTTGAAGCATAAACACTTGTGGTGGCATTTTGAGAATATTGCGAAGATTCTTCCAGCTTTCTTTTGGAAAATACCCTTTTAGGACCATATTTTTCATGTCTGCATCATGAAGCTCCGCTCGAATACGGAGAGCGTATTTTTCTATTTGATCTTCTGGCAATCGTAGCAGGTTTTCATAATAATTTGCAAATTTTACCGGTTGGAGAACTCGTCCAAAAGTATTATATATTTTTCGTTTTCGTAAAAACCTCTCCACATCTGCAAATTCATTATTCACGAGTAAATACTTTTCTTTTTCCGTGAGAACCACTGGCTCTTGGATCCTATAATGGTAATAAGCTTTGTCCGTCAATACTATTGCTCCACCCGCAGTCAAAGTCTTTAGATGGAAGTTCACATCCAAAAACTGTGGTATTATCCCCTCATAAAATGTAATACTTTCCTTCTGCAAGAAGCTCTTCTTGTATAGTCCCGCCCATACCATCGCAGGCTCATAGAAAAAGTGCGTATCTTCCGTCGGATCAATTACATAATTCGCTTCTTCGCTCAGTATCGCTTCATGTAAATCATTTTTTCCGTCATGAAATTCATAATAATTACACCTCACCACATCAGCATCAAATTTCTTTGCAAGCGCAAAAAGCTCAATGTACATTTCCGGATCAATAAAATCGCTTGAATGCAAAAAACCAACATATTGTGATTTTGTCAGGGCCAAACCTTGGTTCATCGCCCGTGCAAAATCCGAAATTTTACAGCGAATCATTCGCATACGCTGATCATGTTTGACATAATCCTGAACAATTTCCTGAGAGCGATCGTCGCAATCATTTACCAATATTAATATTTCCATATCGTCTAATATTTGGTTACGAATCGTCCTCAAACAGTCAACTAAGTTTGGATCGTTTTGGTGCACAAATACCAATACAGAAACTCGCGGAGATTCTTCATAGCTCTCGTTTTCATCGAAATTCTGTTCAGTATTTGAGTCTATCGCCATATAGTATTAATTATTTTTCAATTCTTCTAAATATCGGGTAAGTGCATTTTGCCAAGTCGGAAGAGGGTTAAACCCATTCTCTATCAATTTTGTTTTATCTAAACGAGAGTTGAATGGGCGCGCCGCGACAGATACTCCGTATTCTTCAGTCGTAACCGGAATTACTTCAGATTTAATACCGGCTTGCTTGAAAATCTCTTTCGTGAAATCAGCCCAACTTATATATCCGCCTTCATTCGTCGCATGATAAAAACCATATTTTTCTGTTTCAATCATGTCAACAAGAAGCCGAGCCAGATCAGGTGTGTAAGTAGGTGTACCTATTTGGTCATTTACGACGCGCACCTGCTCATGTTCGCTTCCGACCTTCAGCATAGTTTTGACGAAATTCTTGCCATTCTTACCAAAGACCCATGCAATGCGCACGATGAAATACTCATCCGTATTTTCTGTAACAGCCTTTTCGCCGTCAAGCTTACTCTGGCCATATACATTAAGTGGAGCATAGTTTTTGTCATCTGGTTGCCATGGTTCTGTTCCCTTGCCATCAAAAACGTAATCCGTAGAAATGTAGACCATTTTGGCGCCGACTTTTTTGCAAGCCTTGGCAATATTTGCAGTGCCATCTACATTCACTTTGCGTACAACTGGCTGATTTTCTGGATCTTCAGCACCATCAACATTTGTCCAAGCAGCACAATGAACGACTGCATCTGGCTGATATTCTTCAATTACGTGATTCACCGCATCAGTATCAGTAATGTCCATAATGGTAGTTTTATATTCTGTTTTATCGCTGCCAGAACGATCAGCACCTAATCCGTCATAGCCACGGCTAATCAATTCTAACATTACATCATGACCAAGCTGACCAGAAGTACCAGTTACTAAGACTTTCATTATTCCTCCTCTTTTTGATAATTTCCAGACAAAATATCTTGCCACCACGCTTCATTCTCGACATACCACTTGATAGTTTTTTTAATGCCATCTTCAAATTTCGTTTCTGGTAGCCAACCAAGCTCATCATGAATGAATGTAGGGTCAATCGCATAGCGACGATCATGGCCTTTGCGGTCCTCAACAAATTCAATCAGGTCTTCGCTCTTGCCAAGTTCTTTACAAATTAACTTCACGATATCAATATTTGCCATTTCGTTATGGCCACCAACATTATATACCTGACCAATTTTGCCATTATGAATAATCAAGTCAATCGCGCGGCAATGGTCTTCCACATAAAGCCAATCACGAACATTTTTACCATCACCATATACTGGTAGTGGCTTATCATGAAGCGCATTTATAATCATCAAAGGAATTAGTTTCTCTGGGAAATGATATGGGCCATAATTATTTGAACAACGAGAAATTGTCGCCGGGAAATTAAATGTCCTGCAATATGCCATTACGAGCATATCGGCACCAGCCTTAGATGCACTGTACGGACTACTAGCATGAAGCGGAGTTTTTTCCGTGAAAAATAAATCAGGACGCTCTAATGGGAGATCACCATATACCTCGTCTGTTGATACTTGGTGATAACGAGGAATGTTCAGTTCTCTACATACTTCCATTAGCACCTGTGTACCACGAACATTTGTTCCGACAAAAATCTCTGGACCAGTAATCGAACGATCCACATGGCTTTCTGCAGCAAAGTTCACTACGATATCTGGTTTTTCTTCTTCAAATAGCTTCTTAATAGCTGGTTTGTCGCAAATGTTAATCTTTGCGAAACGGAAATTTGGATTCTTTTTTGCCTCACGCAAAGTGTGAATATTACCAGCATAAGTTAGACAATCTACACAGACGATACGATAATCTGGGTATTTGTTTAACATGTAATAGACAAAGTTGGATCCAATAAATCCAGCACCGCCAGTAACTACAATTGTTTTTGCTGCCATTATTTTTCCTCCTTAAATGTTATTCCTGATTCAGCAAGAGTAGGATGTTTCTGATCCTTCTCGCTGAGAGTATATTCCGCATCAATTTCTGGCCACTCAATGTTGATGTCTTCATCATTATACATCAGACCACCTTCTTCTTCTGGGTGATAAAAATCATCGCATTTATAAGCAAATTCCGCCATATCGCTAAGCACTAGAAAGCCGTGTGCAAAGCCGCGTGGAATCATTAATTGCTGCTTGTTCTCGCCAGATAATTTTGCCCCAACCCATTGACCATAAGTAGGACTTCCCTCGCGCAAATCTACAGCCACATCAAACACTTCGCCCTTTAACACGCGGACAAGTTTTGCCTGTGGATGAATCTTCTGAAAATGAAGACCACGTAACACACCTTTTTTTGAGCTAGATTGATTATCTTGAACAAAAGTATAATCAAGTCCTGCCTCCTTAAACTCTTTCTCACTATAAGTTTCCATGAAATATCCACGTTCATCACCAAATACTTTTGGGGTGATAATATAAACACCGTCGATTTTCGTTTTTTCAAAAGTAAAATTACTCATTATTCTTTTATTCTCCTTTCAACGACATTCTTTAGGTGCTGACCGTAGCTTGATTTGCCATATTTAGCGGCAGAATCCAAAAGTTCCTCTTTTGAAATCCAACCATTATTGTAAGCAATTTCCTCTGGTGCAGAAATTTCGATACCCTGGCGTTTTTGAATGACGCGAACAAAATCCGATGCGTCAGCAAGTGAATCCATAGTGCCGGTATCAAGCCAAGCGAAGCCACGACCGAGTACCTGTACATCAAGCAGATCATCTTTGAGATACATTTCGTTCAACGAGGTAATTTCCAACTCACCGCGTGCTGATGGTGTAATAGTCTTAGCTCGCTCAGACACGCCTGCAGGATAGAAATATAGACCAGTTACGGCGTAATTACTCTTCGGTTGCTCTGGTTTTTCTTCGATAGAAAGTGCGTGCCAATTGTCGTCAAACTCTACCACGCCAAACCTCTCTGGATCATTCACATAATAACCGAATACTGTCGCACGACCATTTTCTGCATCCTCAACTGCTTCTTCCAGCGATTCAACGAATCCGCGTCCGTAAAAGATATTGTCACCAAGAATCATAGCACAAGCCTCGCCGTCGATAAATTCTTCTCCGAGTGTAAATGCTTGCGCTAGACCATCTGGGGAAGGCTGGACCTTATAAGAAAGCTTGATTCCCATTTTCGAACCATCGCCAAGGAGTCTTTCAAAATTCGTCAGATCATTCGGTGTAGAAATAATAAGAATATCGCGGATTCCAGCTAACATTAAAGTCGCCAATGGATAATAAATCATCGGCTTATCATATACTGGCAACATCTGTTTCGATGTGGCAAGTGTAAGCGGATAAAGCCTCGTCCCCGAACCGCCTGCTAGAATAATTCCTTTCATGAAAAACTCCTATAATTATAGGTATATTTTAACATAAAAAGGATTAGATTGCCAGATAAGCAACTCTATTTCTTCTCTTTATTAAAATCCAAACAATACAAGCTGCCGGCTAGTAGTGAAAACATTGTAATAGCCTGAATACGATAAGTCATCCAATAATGTATGTATGAATGATTCGATAATACCGCGTACCAAATATATGGAAATACTGCCAGGATAGCGAATAGTAGCATTGGGAGCATTTTCCTTGGGTGAATTTTTTTTCTAATCGCAACAATAATCCAAATAATCAAATAGACTGCAAGACAAATCAATACTATTTTAGAAAAATACTGCACAAAATTCGCCTCAAACATATCACCAACAGCTATTTTCTCTTCGCCTGAATTAGCACGGAAAAAGAATTGTTTTATGGCTGGCGTAATTTCGTTCCTACCGAGAATGATAGACGCAAATATCCATTTTGCGAGATTCGTGAAAGCGTAGCTTATTCCCCAAATTGCACAATAAATAAAAGAATTTTTGATAATTTTTTTATAGTCGTTCTTTTTACTATTTTTTAGCTCTATTATTAATGCAATAGTAAGTGGAATACCGAGTGTCATAAGTGGAAACGTCAACAAATCAAATATTACTGTCAATGTGCCAGCCGTCATAAAAACAGTTGGGAGCCACATGTGATATTTTTTTGTATTAGATAATTTGCAAATCCCAAAAACCGCAGCAAGCGTAATAATATAAACTGGCGCATACTGGATAGCTACAGACACTGAGAAAATTCTAGTAAGGAGCATTGAAATAGCTAACGCTATAGCATATCCCGTACCAAGTTTGTGATACACTTCCGCTATGGCTAAAACAAATAATAATACTACTATGAATGCTATGACAAAACGAATCTCCTTAAAATTCAATAATGTGGCGAGAAATCTTATTGCAGTACTAGAGCCAAACCAATAGCGCGTGTAGTCACTATTAGTTTCTATCGGCTTCTCTAAAGCGTCTTTCAAATATTGGCTTTGAGAGATTTCAGGATTGTCAGAATAATAAAATGAGTTAGTCGCAGCTTTTGCAAATGGATTCCTATCGCTATTAAAATCGCTCGCAACATTTAAAATAATTGCATCTGTAAAATTATCCAATTCTGATCCCGGATCATATGTATATTTATCCGGATGCTCACCCTCTGCAATCATAATTCCTGGCGCATCAGATAAGTTTCGTCGAATTCTACCATTCGGCAAAAAATAGCCAGCTACAATAATTAAAAAAGACGCAGCAATCACCCCCACCCAGATCAATAAATTATCTTTTATCGCTGTCTTTATTCTTCTTTTGCTAGTCATACTGTTGTCATTATATATTTAGCTCCATTTTTCCGCAAGCTGAAGCTCAAGGTTAATAATGCGTTTTTTTGTCTTTTCTGACAGACTGCAATTTTTGATTGCATATTCATGTATACATTGCATCTCTTTAAAACGTTCACGCAAATTAGTCTTCTTAGTAACAGAATTTTCATGAAGACGATGGATATTTAATTTTTTGCTACAATAATGAATCTTTCCATCTCCTACGACGCGTAAATAAAAATACCAATCCCCGGCAAGTTTATATTTTTTTGCTCCCTTCAGATAATCATCGAGAATAGAACGATTTTTCAGTACCACGGCCGATACATTCGGAATAGAGTTATAGAGCGCAAGATTCTTATCGATCTCTTTTTCTCCACTAATAGTATAGCTTCCAAATGAATGTTTTTTTCGGAAAAAATCTTTTATTTTGCGCATATTATCTTTGACTAGTGGCTTATTATTTTGATTGACGAGTCTTGAATTAGAATAAGCTAATGTCACATCTTTATCGTCAAAACTTTTCGTCATTTTTTCCAGGAATTTTGGCTTTGCAGAATCATCCATCTCACAAATCCAAATATAATCACTGGTAGCCATATTAATTCCCTTCGCCCATTGCATAAATACATTACCAGAGTTCTTTTTATTAAACTCGGTCTGCACTTTTAGTTCTGGATGCTTCTCGCGCAATTCCGCTACGCGCTGATTGATTTTTTGTACACTGCCATCGTTGGAGGCGTCATCCAAAATTATTATTTCTGATACAGGAAAAGTCTGCGCCAATACTTCATCAATGCGATCATCAATATATTTTACGTAGTTGTAATTTGGCAAGATCGCCGTTACTGATTTCCGACTATTTCCACCCTTCATTTGTTACGCGTCCTTCACAAAATGATAAGTTTTCTTTATTAATCTCTTCGCCTTGCGCACTGCACGTCGAGAAAAACCAGCTTTAATTAATTCCGATGCTGATGGAAGCTCGCTAAATGTGACTTGCTTCACAAGCGTATTGCTAGCCGATGTACATTCTTTTGATGCGGCTACCGCAGCTCGCTTGTAACTCTTCTCAATCGTTTTTGCTTCGTTTGGAATGTTTTTATTGGCAAATTTTTTGTCAATAATTTCTACAAACTGATTATATCCCTTTTCGATTGGATAATCTTGCATGTATTTATATCCTGCAGTACTCATGGATTTCTGTAATTTTTCGTCTGAGAAAATCTTCAGAATCGCAGTTGCGATTGCCTCTGGATTTGGCTCAGCGAGCAAACATCCATCCTCTGGCAAATCATACAAATTATTCTCGTGATACAATTCTACGACTGGTAGTCCTGCCGCCATCATCTCGAACGGAATGCGTGACGGATTAGATGCACTCATGCAAAGACCGACAGTACACTTATTGTAGAGCTCGTTGCATTCTTTTTCTGAAATAGTGCCAAGATGTGTAGCTTTTAGATTATGTACTTTACGACGAGCAGATCCATACAGATAAATCTTTATTTCTGGATCAATTTTTTGAGCAATTTGCAATGCTCGAAGTGCTAATTTGTCGCAACGGCGCGGCTTCCCTGGCTGAAAAATCAAACAGACGGCCTTTTCTTTTTTTACATCTTTTAGCTTATGATATTTCTTGAGATCCGCACAGAAGTTGAAATAAGTCGTCGGCGTCGGATAGTTACTACCGATTTTCGAAGAAAGCCATTTGCCTATCGTCACTCCTTGCAATCCAAAAGAATAAGTCTGTTCAGCCATCATGTATTCAGCACTCATCGCGAAGAACCATGGTTCAAAATCTTGAATGAAATACATTTTCTTGTCGCAATCTGCCTTCGCTACAGTCTCAGCAGTATCCCAACCGGTCGCAATTACCATATCATATTTTTTTGCTAACTGGTAGCCAGCAAATACATCACCTTTGAACTCGCCATAATCTTCTACTAATCGATCATAAATCTGATTCGGATATTCTTTTTGCAGACTCTGAACATACATATCACATTTATATCCATGTTCCACAAGATGGTTAAGATTCGTAAAAATCGTCCTATGTCCACCAGATCCTTTAGAAAACCAAGGCACAACCCATGCGATCGTTCCCTTTGTACCAGAATTTTTTTCGTTTTCTACGAATCCCATACCGCGTCTCCTATATTTTTGCCATTCAAGCAATTCGTCTGTTAGCTTATATTTCTTCGCAATTCTTTCTTGTACGGCCACGACTTCACCGTATTCAACATTTAATTTCACAACAGTCGAAGCAGAGCCCTTATCATGCTTACGATAATAATTTAATGGCTTCGCACTATAAGCGATGTCTCCATACTCCAATACGCGCGAATAAATATACCAGTCACCAGCAACCTTATATTCTTTCGCTTCCTCAAAAATCTTTGGCAAACGCTTGTCATTCTTCCATACTACGCTCGATACATTCATAATCGGATTCGTGCCAGAAAAATAATTAATTATTTCATCTTTTCCATCATTGTAGAAATCTTCACAATATCTGCCCGACTTCCACATATCCATCCAATCTGTACAGGTATGACTTTTTATTTCGTTGTTTTGGTTAATGCGATAAGAGTCTGAATAAAATAGCACTGTGCTTGGCTTCTCTCCGAACATCTTCATAGCCGTCTCTAGAAAACGCGCATCACAGCTGTCATCTGCTTCTGCAATCCAGAAATAATCACCCGTCGCAAGCTCGAGGCCTTTTTGCCATTGAGAAAATACACAGCCACCGCTATTCTTTTTGTTCGGAGCAAATATTACTTTGATATCAGGATATTCTTTTTTAATCTCGGAGATCTTTTTTTCGATTACTTTCACACTTCCATCGATAGATGCGTCATCAAGGATGATAAGCTCAGAAATAGGATAGGTCTGGAATAATACCGAATCAATTCGCTCAGTAATAAAATCTTCATAGTTGTAATTCGGAATGATGACAGATACTTTTTTGTCAGCGACAAGCGTTTTTCGAGCTCTTTTCTTATAGATATCAACCTTCATGTTACGAATTATATCATATTTTGATATAATATAGATATGGCACAACCAATTGAAAATCTTTTTTCCAATTATCATAGATTACGTACTGAAAAATACGCACTTTACAATAAAAACTCCGAACTTGTAGTACAAAATCAACAATTGTTGTCCCGTATTAGTGATCTGGAAAAAGAAAATCAAGCCAAACAAAAATACATTGATGATATTCTGGACAGTAAAAGCTGGAAATTAATTAATGCTACTCAAAAAATCATACATCATAAGAAATCTATCAATACACAAGCGGAAGAACAAAAATCAGAAACAGATAAGTCAATTCTGCCGAAATCTTATCGTAGCCATTACGAAGATAACATAAATTTCTCTAGATATCGAACGGATATCAAGCCGATTGCTTTTTATCTGCCACAATTTCATACTTTCCCAGAAAACGACACGTGGTGGGGTAATGGTTTTACCGAATGGACTAATACACGTGCATCTGTGCCACGTTTTGATGGTCATTATCAACCACGCGAACCACATGAAGATTTCGGATATTACACATTAGATAATAAAGAAATTTTTAAGAAGCAGATTAATTTAGCTAAGCAACATGGTATTTATGGTTTCGCATTTTATTATTATTGGTTCTCCGGCAAAAAACTTATGGAAAAACCATTGGATATTATATTGCAAAATCAAGATTTAAATTTTCCATTTTGCCTTTGCTGGGCCAATGAAAACTGGTCTCGTCGCTGGGACGGAAAGTCTAAAGAAATACTAATTGCACAATCCTACAATAATAACGATCCTGCAAATTTCATAAAAGATATTAAAAAATTTTTAATCGATCCTCGTTACATTAGAATTGATGGCAAACCATTAGTCTTAATTTATAATCCTGCAGAAATTCCAAATTTTAAAAAAGTCATAGATGACTGGAAAAAAACCGCAATAAAAGAGGGTATCGGCGAAATAGTAGTCTGGGCAAAAAACAATATTTTTAATGACGATTATATGTCTGATGTAAAACTTGATGGTGAATTTGATTTTGCTCCGAATGCACTTAATTTAAATGACTGTGGAATATCAAATAACACATCTGGATTATTATATGACTACAAAAAACTCGTAGAAAAATTATCTACCGAAGGCATATATGATGATCATTGCCCACTCACTCCATTCTATTATTCAGCTACAATGGGATGGGATAATTCTCCGCGACGCAAAGATATTGGCTATACCGTTTTCTCAAATTATTCGCCAAAATATTTCTATGACTGGCTAAAGCTTATCATCGATCAGGCGCGCAAAAATAACCCAGAAGATAAAAGGTTTATTTTCTTAAACGCATGGAATGAATGGGCGGAAGGAACATATCTAGAACCAGACAAAAAATATGGCTACACAAATATCAATACTCTTTCACGTGCTATTTTTGATTTGCCATATTCTAATAAAAAATAGGAGATCAAATGAATTATACTATCGCAAATTCTAAACATAATATGTTATCCAAAAAGGAAAAAGATAACAAATATGAAATGAGTGGGTATTCAATTAACTTAGATGAAAAAAATGATTCGCATTCCATCCTAGTCAACAACGCTCTAGGAAGTAAAAAAATTCTAGACGTCGGCTGCGGCAAAGGATATATAGGAACAAAAATAAAAGAACTCCAAAAGTGCGAAGTAGACGGAATAGAGTTAGACGAGGTTGCTGCAGAAATAGCATCAAAATCCTACGACAACGTTTTTATAATGGAACTTGGCAACCAGAAAAATAGCAATTTTAATGCTTTTGTTAAGAGTAGAAAAAAATATGATTGCATCATCTGTGGCGATCTAATAGAACACCTTGCCGATCCAGGGTATGCACTGTCTGTATTGGCAAAAAAATTATCTCCCAAAGGAAAGCTACTTGTTAGTATTCCCAATGTTGCGCATGCGAACGTAATTGCTGGGTTAATAGATGGAATCTTCAACTATAATACATGGGGTATTTTAGACACTACACATCTGAGATTCTGGACTGAAAACTCGTTTTATGAATTTCTCGCAAACACTAATAAAACATATGGTACTAATATGACACCAATACTAATTGCAAAAACGACTGCAGTTGATGGATCAGTGGACAACTCCTTGCTAGAAAGTGTCTGTGGCACGGATATCTATACTCTTCAAAATATATTTAAAATTACGATCAGCAAGAAAAAGTATATCCCCAGAATATATCAGCATAATAATTATGCTAAGCTTATCCAGATTGGAAATACTAGCGTGAATCTTCAAAATAACATCATTCAGCGCGACAAAATAATTCATGATATGGAAAACAGTCTCAGTTGGAAAATTACCAAGCCACTTCGCAGAATAAATGCAATTTTCAAAAGAAAGAATTAAATTTTCTTTAAGATCCACTTTTGAGCTTTGGATCCATTGTAATCCCAAAGCTGAATATTTGTACTATCTCCAGGGTTGCCAGCTGAAACATCTAATACATTATCTGAACAAGTCGAAATAATATTATAAGTATTATCGTTGTTTCTTCGTAATCTCCAAAATTGGGCGCAAGTTTGATTATTATTCCACATCTGAACATTGGCGCCATCACTGGTACTACCGCCTGCAACATCTAATACGCGACTTTTAGCATAAGTACTGATTATTTGATACGCCATTAAATTTTTATTGTATTTTAATGTGAATTTTTGTGCATTGGTATTATTCGGAGAATACAAGTTTATATTAGTGCCATCCCGAGAATTTTCTGCTCCGCCACTAATATCTACTACACTTTTATTATTTAGGGCAGATACAATAGTATATTCACCGTCGTCTATTATAACTGGAGTTTTTAGAGTCCAGATTTGCGCAGCAGAGCTATTTGCATCATATATTTGCAATTGCTGAAAAGTAGACCAGATAAGTCCAGCTGGAATATCAATCGCACGTTTTGAACATGCATTGAGGAAACTATAGCCTTCACCTATTTTTTTTGCAATCCACTTCTGAGCACAAGTTTTATTACTATCCCAAAGTTGTACCGCTGTGCCGTTATCCGTGCCACCACCAGCCACATCAAGTACCTTACTAGCGGCAACATTTGTAATAGTATAGAGTCCGTCCGTATCCCGTACTACATTAAACTGCTGATTTTGCGAATATGTAAGGCTGAAAATATGGGTACGATTACCGTTCCAAGTGCCGCCATCCACAATATCAATTGCTTTTTCGGAAACAGTTTCAAATACGTATGTGCCATTAATAATTCGTGCAGGAGTAAGATCAATTAACTTAATATTTTGCGCTATGCTTCCATTACCCATCCAAATTTGTAAACCAACTCCCTCTTCGCTAATATAAGCACCATAGATGTCTAAATATTTTCCCGAACAAGCTGATTGCAAAGCGACGCCATTTCCGATCTGAGTTAAATTCCATTTTTGTGCGCAAGTACCATTATATTCCCAAATCTGCACATCTGTTCCATCGGTCGTACCCGCAGCGTCAACATCTAGTACGTAATTTGTTTTTACATGACGCACTACATAATAGTCACCCATACGCTCAAATTTGTATTTGCGCCAATCATCCGAAGCAGAGCCAGAAGTCTCTAATCGTGCGCCCATTTCATCATTGCTCGGTACAATATATAAGCCACCAGCCGACTGTAAGGCAAAAGTATCATTCTCGTCCACATAGGAACTTGTCATCGTATAATGCGTATCGCCAAACCAGTCAGTGTAATAACGATAAAAATTGCTATTTCCGTATGCACTACATGGGAATTCTGAGCCTGGCGCGTTATTTAATACTTCGTCTCTTGGTTGATATGGCGTATATGTATAAAGCGCCCCGGTGGCCAAGTTTTCTACGTATACTACTGAACTTCCACAGCCAGCATCTGGATTGAATGCAATTGAATTATATCCTACAGGGTAGTTTGTCCAGAGCGGGTCACCATCTAAATTTTTTCGGAAAAATTTAGCAGCTTCACGAACCTGATTCTTGAAACCATAGTATTTTGTGTCGCATTCCGCATTATCAGGACAACCATAACCAGTTGCAGAGCGATATTGTAAATCAAAATTCGGCCAGGTATCAGTCACGAGACCTTGCTCTTTTTGAAGCAAAACAATTAGCACTTTTGGATTAATACGATAATCTTGAGCCGCTTGCCAAATAATATGTGCAGCTGACTCTCCATCGAACGATTCGTCTGCCATACATACAAAATGTCCATTTTCTATATGATAAGTATGCCAAGAGTAATACGTCGCTTTTGACAAATTTGTGTCATTACAAGCATTTTTAGACTTCAAAAAGTTATATATATCCACCTCGGACATTGAGTTGTAATCACCCATGACGTAATCCGATATAATATTGCCCGCACTAAACCCTGCATAAGCTGAATGGTACGCTGCAGTATTGAAAATACCAGCTTGAGATAAAAACCCAATCGTCATAGCCATAAAGAATACGAAAGTTAAAAAATATATACGTTTCTTCGTCATAGCTCCATCTCTCCAGTAACCATTCCCTGTTTTTCTTCTGTTAGAATTTCTAGCCGAATACTCCATTTGCCTTTTGCGAGACTATTTACGTCCCCATTATAACCACAGAAACTAGTTGTTGGACCCGTAGTAGAAGTGCTTTCAGAAGTAATAACTTGACCATTTTCATGGGTAAATGTAAATAAACACTTTGCAGATGTTCCAAGATTTTGATCTAATGTCGCACGTACAATCACATTTTTGCCACTACGCCCAGAAAAATTGATATTACCGGTTATGGTTTCTTTTTCATTTGGATCCTCGCCGCTATATTGAGCAATAGAATCTTTTTCTTTTTCCCTTTCATTAGATTTGGCACTCTCACCAAGTGGATCTAGGCTGTCATCGGCTTTGCCAATATCATTTGTTCCCTGAGGAGTCGTGGTATTACTTTCACTTTTTTTATCAAACGGTTTTACAAGATAAAAAAATGCAAAAACCGCGCTTACAACCATTAATGTGGTGACCACAATTAATATTGTACGATATGAATTATGATGGCTATTTTTTGGTTTTCTTACTGTTTTTATTTGATGTGCCATGATAATTATAATTGAATCATATAACCGCTATAAAATCAAGTAGAGATTGTTTGTAAATCTGTTCTGCACCTCTAAAGATTATTCTTCAATAGTGCAATAGTAACAAGCCTATATTCAAACTCACGCGCATCTTTAGATAGAGAAATCTTGGAATAAAAACCAATAATAAACGATGTTAAAGAAATCAGCAAAATAAAACTAGATACTATCAATGTTGGAATTCTTGGAACCAATCCCGTTACAACAAATTCCCCAAAAATTGGAATAAACATGATTAGACCAATTGCTGCCAGAACTAGAGCTAGAAACCCAAAAAACAACATTGGCTTATAAACAATTAACAGATACGCAATTGTTTTTAATACTTTGAAGCCGTCAGAAAAAGTATTCAGTTTACTCTCACTACCTTCGGGACGATCTTTGTATTCAATAGTAATATTTTCAGTTTTCATCCTGCGATATGCTGCATGAATAGACATTTCTGTCTCGATTTCAAATCCAGCTGAGAGCACCGGATACGTCTTCACAAATTCATAGCTCATCGCTCTGTAACCAGTCATAATATCAGAAATATCAGCTTTGAATATTTTGTTTACAAAAGTTCTTACGATATTATTTCCAAAATTATGAAATGGACGCTTGTTTTCTGAATAATACGCACCAGATAAACGATCTCCGACTACCATCTCTGCACGTTGCTCTTGAATCATTTTAATCATAGCTGGAGCATCTTTGGCTGCATAAGTCGCATCACCATCCACCATTATATATACTTCCGCATTTATTTCGCGAAACATTCTACGAATAACATTTCCCTTCCCCTGAGCATACTCATGACGGACGATCGCACCAGCAGACTTTGCCAACTCCGCAGTTTTGTCTGTAGAATTATTGTCATAAACATAAATTTTTGCTTCTGGGACTTCTTTCTTGAAATCCTTCACAACTTTTTCAATGGTTTT
>JAZLJF010000028.1:0-18976 GCA_045597305.1 Candidatus Nanosyncoccus sp.
CATATGCTCCTAAGGCATACGTGTATACCAATTTCACCACTCGGGCAACGATGAAATTCCTACGAAGGTAGGATAATCGTAGAATCATTATAACACAAAAAGACGACTATTGCTAGTCGTCTTTTGAAATTCTCAAATTAGATACGTGCTTCAGCAAGCTTACGAGAACCAAGATACGCAATCATTAGCCCCGCAATTAAAGCTACTGGCAAAACCTCTTCTGGGCCCGTCTCTGGGACACTTGCCTCTTGCGTGACAACGGGTGTCGGTAGACTGACCGATTTTTCGGTTTCCTGTCCTTTTTCGATGATAGGTTCAGTTTCTTTTATTACACCTTCTGTCTTTGGTGCATCTTCAGGCTCTTTTTCATTTGCTATTCCATCATCAATAGCTATAGTAGTATCCTGATTCAAAGCAATATTGTCTTTACTTCCAACGATCGCAATTATTGCCCAAGTAGCAATACCAAGCACAATTACAGCAATTGCTGCAGTTGCAATAATAATACGAATTTTTTGCTGCTTATCCTCTTTTGCATAGGGATTAAAATCCATAACTTTTCTCCGGTAATTATAATAAACTCTACTTTCTTTATAATAGCATATTGTCTTATTTTAGTCAATACCTTTATACTTTTTCCTCAAAAAAGCAAATGCTTACTTCTAGGTCGAAGAAAGCGGAGTGTTTTGTCCTAGAGCCACTCCACAAAAGTATCAAGCAGTATGATTCAAATCTATAATTTAATAAGAAAGTGCGTTGATCCAAGTATTCGCAATTATGGTCAGAAAAGGGTAGATTATCTTGGTATTTAAGGAGGTATACCAAAATTGATTTGGAATAATTGAGAGCACTCTAGACATATCCCAAATCGCTCTGCTCTAGGACATAAAGATCTCCCAACCCACTTCAAGTATGAATTAGTGGATTATTTTTCTCAAGCATAAGAACAATTTGCAAAAATTGAAATGTTCGCAGCTGCGTATTTTTTATGAGAAAGTTGTATCAATCCCAGAGGTGAAAGATCTATTTCGTCTGGATGAGAAATTACTAAAAAACCGTCTTGAGCTAGTATTTTTTTCAAATCCTTGAACTCAGACAAATCAAAATGATCGTATGGTGGATCGGCAAAAATTAGGTCGAATTTCCCTGAAGAATTCGCTTCTCCGGCAATAAAATTTCGTACGTTGCATTTATTCACTTCAGCTCTATCTTGTAGGCCTAACTTCGAAATGTTGTTTTTTACAGTGTTGACTGCTTCCAGATTCTTATCTACAAAGGTTACCTTTTTCGCGCCCCTGGAAAACGCCTCAATACCGAGCGCACCAGATCCACAAAAAGAATCTAATACGTTTTCGAGCGAATCGAACTCGACACCCATTCCGACTAGCGAATTGAATAATGCTAATTTTTCCCTGTCACCCATCGGATGCGTAATATTTCCTTTCGGCGAGTCAATTATTCTACCACGAAATTCACCTGATGTTATTCTCATTTTTCTCCTTTTGATCGGTGCAAGGAAGGCTCGAAAGCCAACCAATTGTAATCATTTTTACTATTTCTGGCAATAATATTTCTTTCGATTGATAAGCCAAGCGAGTGTTCCATCCTTTTTGACGAAAGACATCATACATTTTCATTCTGGAAATTTTTCGAAACGAATTATAAAATTCACCGACAAGATCTATGTCCTTACCACTACCATATTTCCCAATCTCATCCTTCGTCAATTCCGGTATGATAGCCTTATTCGTCATCCCATTCGCAACTAAGCCAACACCATATTCAAATGCAATATGTTTCGTCATGTAACCCTCGGCACCCCAATAAAGCCAGTTATTTCGTGCTACCTCTGTCAAAGTGTCACCTCGCATTATTCCCTTGACAGGATGTCCAAAAATGGTCTTATATTCTTTATCCGTCATCAGCTCGTTTACCGCTTCTTGATAAGGAAAATGATGAGCAGGCGTAAGTCCATCCGTAATAGCATGTGCCATCCAAGCTGCCTCAAAAGCCGCACGAACTTCATTTTTTTCGGTCAAAGCTCTCCTCAAATTATACTGATGGTCTTGAATCATTTTAATCAACTCACCATTATCAGCCTCAGGAAGAATGAAATGCATTGGCTCATCCACCCCTGGAGATTTCCACTTAATCCCATCTGGACCTCTGTTTCCTTCGAAATGTAGGATTTCACGAACGGACGGAAAATAAACACCTTTTGGCGCCATCTCACGGAACATCACTCGTGCAGCTCTATCTAACCTCTGATGAGTACCGGATAGTTCGCCCGAGTGCTTTGCATTTTTCAATAAACCGACAGTAGAATACATATTACGAACTTTAATTAAGTGTTGTCAACTGCTGAAATCTCGCAATTCCCTTTGACAATTCGTTATATTTTAACATAAGTTCGGGATTTTTGCAAAAATCCTTCGCTATTATCTTCGCCTGTCTTGCCGCCTGTGAAACCAAGCTCGCATCCGCTAGGTTCGCAATCTGAAGATTCAATTCACCGTGCTGTAATGAGCCATATATTTCACCTGGACCGCGAATCTTAAGATCCATTTCAGCTAGGTAAAAGCCATTATTCGACTTTTCCATCGCTTTTAGTCTTTTCGTCGGGCGCATCTCGGCACCAATCATTAAAAAGCATTTACTAGCACTTTCACCACGGCCAACTCTACCCCTTAACTGATGCAATTGAGCGAGACCGTAGTCTTCCGCATCCATGATAACTATCAAAGTAGCATTTGGAACATCTACGCCGACCTCTACCACTGTCGTAGAGACGAGAATATCAATTTTTCCGTCCGCAAAACGTTGCATAATATCATCCTTTTCCGCCGCCTTCATTCGTCCATGCAAATACTCTACTGTCATACCAGGAAAAACGTTCTGTAATCTTTGGTATTGTTTTTTAACACACATTGTTTCATTGTTCTTATCATCTTCAATCGTGCGACAAATCCAATAAACCTGATGTTTTTTCTCGACCTCGGATATAATTTGTGGGTAAAGATCCTCTTTTTGCTGAGTCTCTGTAATAATCTTTGTCTCGATCGGTTGACGACCTTTTGGTAGCTGATCAATTATCGAGCAATCCAAATCACCAAAAACAGTCAGTTGTAGAGATCTAGGAATCGGTGTTGCCGTCATCGACAACAGATGAGGAGAACATCCTACGTGCTCTTTGTTGCGAGCGGTTTTTGAAAGAAGTTTTTGTCTCTGATTTACACCGAAACGATGTTGCTCATCAATAATACAAAATCCCAACGAATAGAAGTTTAAATCTTCCGTAATTATCGCATGCGTACCGATAATTAGATCGTATTCGCCTAATTCAATCTCATGTTTCAGCTTTTCTTTCCCCTTCGTAGAACTAATGAGTAGTGCTATTTTAACGCCTAGAGGCTCCAGAACCTTGCGTAATCCCTCTGCGTGCTGAGTAGCCAAAATAGCCGTAGGTGCAAGTAATGCCACCTGAAAACTACTACAAATGGCCTGATAGGCCGCAATTGCCGCCACTATTGTCTTTCCTGATCCTACGTCACCCTGCAAAAGTCGATTCATCGGCTTTTCGTTCTCTAAATCTTGCAAAATCTCCCAAGTAGCTTTTCTCTGTGCGTCTGTTAGCTTAAAAGGCAATGTTGACAATAATTTTTTAGTATTATTCACAATAAACGGCATTTTTTCCGCACGGAGCTTGCTATTCTCTTGTTTTGATAAATTTGCCGCAATAAGCATCTCAAATACCTCTTCATAGGAGAGATACTGCTTCGCTTCATCAACGTCGGCCGGCTTCTCTGGAAAATGCATTTTATAGAGAGCCTCCGCCCTTGCGCCAGGATGAACAAAACTGGGGTGCTCCGCCTTTATCGGATCATTCAGGAAGGCTCCCGGTAGTAAATCTGGAATCGAAGCAAATTTTGAACGATTTTTATCAAATAGCTGGTGAAATTTCACTGATTTTATCGAACCTTTTGCCCTATAAATCGGCTGCAAATCTGCCTCTTTTTCTTCGACGACATTCTTTTTTGATTTGGAATTTTTTGCCCCATCGACCAATACTGCCGAAGGAGATGAAAGCTGATACATGCCATTCTTAAAATCATACATACCTGTAAAATAGTATTCTCGCTCCGAATCGAATTGCTTTTCTCTGTATGGCTGATTAAACCAAATCGCCATAATGGAGCCGGTTTCATCACTAATTTTTCCATGAGTCAAGCGGAACCCTTTTCTCGCGGTATTCTTCGTGGAGAGGTCGGAAATTCTCCCCCGCACCATGACTTTTCCTGGTTTCAAATCACATATCTTGACGGTCGATTGAAAATTTTCGTATTTTCGAGGAAAAAAATAAAGTAGATCCCGCACTGAGAAAATGCCATATTTCTTCAAAAAATCCGCCGTCTGTGTACCGACTCCATCAAGTTTTGTCACCTCCGCGGACATATCCATAAGGAGATTATATCATTACTGAGAGCTTTTTTCGTGAGCTTTTCGCCACTTTGCTACTTTTCCATGATCGCCAGACAATAGCACCTCTGGGACTTTTTTACCTCGGAAATCAGCAGGTTTAGTATACTGTGGATATTCAATATTATCACCATCAGAAAAACTCTCCTGCAATGCAGATGAATCACCACCTAGTACTCCAGGCAGTAGTCTCACAATCGAGTCGATAATTATTAGAGCTGGCAATTCACCCCCTGTTAAAACATATTTTCCGAGCGAAATTTGGTGATCAACAATATCAAGAATACGCGCATCGTATCCTTCATAATGCGGGCAAAGAATAATGAAATGCCTTGAGACGTCATCAATATTTCTATTAGTAGTATTTTTCTTCGCAATACTATCTTCAATCGCCTGAACTGATGTATCTGGGGTTTTTACACCTGCAAATTGCCGAGCAAGCTCCTGATTCCAAATCATACCGTCCGGAGTCGGCACGATTACTTCTGGTCGGATAAATTCCATATTCTGATCAGCTGCGTCTCTTTCGGCTTTTGATATTACATCTTCAATCGCCGAATAAACAGGCTCACAGCGCAACAACATCCCATCACCACCTCCATAAGGCGTATCATCGACAGACTTATGTGGACCAATCCCATATTCGCGTAAGTCCACAAAATCAAATTGCACAATTCCCTTATCTACGGCTTTCCACATCATAGAGGTATTAAGATAAGGACGTAATGCGTCATTAAACAAAGAAATGATCGTAAATTTCATTCTTGGCATGATTATATTATATCATAATTTGACATATTTGTCAGAATTATGCTATAATAACAAAAGGTGGTTAGGTTCTTTAAGAAGGAGGGACGAAAATGTATATTTACTTAGTGGCGTGCTCCACAATGATAGTTATTCTATTGGTAGCTCTGATAATATTTACTACAAAATATTATACTTTAGATCAACTAATGAAGGCTATTCTTGGAGAGAACTCATACAATGATACCCTTAAACGTTTGAAAAGAAAATCATTGTCCGAGAGGCCAGAAATAGTTAATTCACAAGAGGAAATCTTCAGCTGGTTCAAAAAGATTTTCGACAATTCGCAGGATAATTTATTTTTCCACGAATATTCTGTTATACTCGAAATGAGCAGCAAATGGCAGAAATTTAAAAAAGAGGATAAGCATTATTTCTCTCTCGATGAATCATTTTACAAATTAGAAAATTTATTCATCATCCAAAATCGCAAGCTTGAAACGCTCGCCTCATCGAAGTCTGCCGACTTTGATGAAATAAAAAAAATAGTTTGTATAATAAGTGATATTTCTGAACAGATGAAGGCGCTAATGCTTACTGATGAATCATTCTCCGAAAATCACACTATCATTATCTAGACTATCGATTACAAAACAGTTGTCAGAGACCTATTCCCCACCTTATGGCGGCACAAAAATGTGCCGCCTTTTCCCATTGACAAAGTGCTTATTTTTAATTACAATTTATATAAGCTGAAACGCTTCACAGGGGTTCCACTATATTTAGTGGAGTGTGGAGACTACATTAAAAACAAAAAGCGGATTAAAACAAAACAATGTGCCCCAAGGGTGGGCGCGCTTCAGCGAAAAAGCCAGCATTTGCTGGCTTTTTTGAATATCCTATAAAAGAATGTGGGCCACAATTTCTTGCGGCCCTTTTGTGTAGTAATCCTCCCTATTTATGAATGTTGGAGCTTATATTTTCCTCTTCCAACGTTGGAAGATAGAAGTAATAATATTCTCCAACGGCATTCCTACCACTTAACTTAGATAGTAGTTTCGCTTCGTAGTTTACTACGCATGGCGAAAAATCATCAGTAAAAGTAAAATTACATAACTGAGTGTCTAATGACGTTTCTAATATCGTTCCTTCAGAATCATAAAAAGAAAACTGAATAGTTCTTCCTTCGTCTTTGATTTGGTATGCAGGTTTTATCTGGCCTTCATCATTATTGAAAGCTAATAAAAAAGTATTAGACTCAATGTTGACCAGTTTTTGCTCGTCCAAAAATAGCAATGTAAACAATATAGTTATACAGGCCAAAATAAATATTACTGCTGCTCGAATCTTCTTCGTCTCAAATGATATTTCTTCACTTGCGCTGGTAACATAAATAAAAAACAAATTCAAAAGAACTGTGACAATAAACAATACCCACATAATAATACCTACAGCTGTCATATTAGCACCTCCTAGAGAGAATACAAGTTTTTAAGTTGCTTATTCAGAGATATTTACACCTCAAGGATAACTACACAATTACATTGTATCATACTTTTTATGTTTTGTCAATACTGATAAAGCTTACCAATCTTCTTCTACGAGAGTGAATTGCCGATCGGCAATAGAAATAATCGAATCTTCTTTTGCGCCTAGTGAGGTGAGCTCAGCACGAATACCCATTTTCTTCATAATGTCTCTCAGGCGATTAACGGATGCATAGTTCGAAAAATCCGTACGTCGAGCAAATTTTTCAATTTTTTCACCACGAACAGTATATATTCCGTCATCTTCTGTTATAGACCAAGTTTCCTTCATAGCCTTAGGGCTCAATGATATTACTGGAGTTCCATCCTCTTCCAATGAATGTGTTTTTGTCTCAATATTTAGATTCGTTGTGGTCTGTTCCTCTTTTAGATTCTTTTGTTGCGCTACTTCATCCTTTAGCGCACGAAGTAATTCCTTAATACCAGTATGCGCATTCGAAGAAATCCGATATACGGAAGCTTCAGGATTTTCATGCAAAATACTTGCGATCTGCATCTCAATAATATCTTCATCTACACCTTCAGTCTTCGTCAGAGCAACTATCTCTGGGCGATCTTTCAAATCTGAATATTTTTCCAATTCGTGCCGAATAATAGAGTATGCTTTTCCCGCGTCGTCATTATAAACGTCTACTAAGTGCAGTAATACGACAGTTCTATCGACATGGCGAAGAAAATCATGACCCAAGCCTTTTCCTTCTGAAGCACCTTCAATCAACCCTGGAATATCTGCAATGAGCAGATCCTGATCATCAATCATTGCCATACCTAAGTTCGGCGTAAGAGTAGTAAATGGATAATTTGCAATTTCCGGCTTTGCATTCGACACTACAGAGAGGAAAGTAGATTTTCCAGCATTAGGCAAACCAACCAATCCAACATCAGCGAGTAATTTCAATTCTATCTCAGCTTCAAATTCCTCGCCCGGCTCACCAACCTCTGCAATTTTTGGAGTTTGCCTAACAGAGCTTTTGAAATGCGCATTCCCAAATCCACCATCGCCGCCTTTTGCGATGATAGCTTCCTGCTGATCCTCAATTAAATCAGCTAGCATCTCACGCTCATCATTAGAAGAGTCGGAATTTATCCTCCATACAACAGTACCAATCGGGACTTCGACAATTAAATCTTTGCCTGAACGTCCTGCAGACCTTTTGCCAGCACCATTTTTGCCGTCTTCAGCCGTCAGGATAGGATTATAGCGAAAGTCGACTAGTGTATTAGTGTCCTTGTCAGCACGAAAAATAATCGAGCCGCCTCGGCCACCGTCACCACCGTCTGGTCCACCCTTCGGGATATAAATTTCATGACGAAAAGACACTACTCCATCGCCACCTTTACCAGCCTTCAAACTTACTTTCGCCGTATCTGTAAACATATTTATATTATATCATAATCGCTCAATAAATCAATTACGATAATGATTTATCTGCCATGAATATACATATATCCCGCAGCTTCTGCTGGACTCCAAGTCGAATAGCCAACTCGCCCCCAGCCAGCGTAACCGTTCATGTCTGACACCCTTACAGAGCCATCGGCATACACTTCTTCGACGATACCGACATGTCCGAGCCCTCCGCCCCTCTGGAATACGGCGCCTGGAGCCGGTGTTCGGTTCACTGCGAAGCCTGCAGCCGCTGCCATAGTAGCCCAGGTGTTGGCATTTCCGAGATTTGACGGTAAATCTTGACGACGCTCCCATGCGTACCAAGTACACCATCCATACGCGTACTTATTCCCTGACGAATATGACGCCGTAAATCTATAAGAATTATATGTAACTGGTGGAACATACTCCGGTCTCTCAGTTTCTGGCAATACACCAGAAGGTACAATGATAGTCATACCAGCATTCAGTGCTGCATTATTTTCTAGGTCATTTACTGCAATTATTTCCTCTGCATTTGATACATATTTATTCGCAATTGACTCCACAGTTTCGCCTTCTTTCACCTTATAAATAATACCCGGCACGGAAGGAAGAAAAAGTGTCTGACCTGGATTAATCGTAACTGTTCCAAGATTATTAGACCAACGAATTTGGTCTGAAGTAAGCTCGTATTTCGCAGCGATAGAATCAACCGTATCACCATTCTGGACGACATAGGAAATAATACCCCTCGTCGCTACTGGAATATTCACTGTAACGGGTTTCGTAATTTTTCCAGATTCATCTGCGCTCTGACTATTTTGCTGTAAAATATTCACCGTGTTATAGTTCGTTTCGGTCAGTCCAGCAGAAGCCAAGTCCATAGTATTAGCCATTAATGCTACCATGTAAAATTGGCTTACCTGATCGGTAGAGACCTTATAATTATTTGAAACGATGGACTGGATATCCATATTTCCTTCAGAAACAATTTTTTTATCCTTTGAGCCAAAAAAAGCCACACAGAATACAGCGCTAATCATTAAAATGTATGGCCAATTCTGGCGTAAGAATTTAAATCTGATTGTATTTTTTTTCGTCATAATTGAACATTACAGAGTTCACGGCAATGGTTGAAAGTGTTCTGGTTATGCTCAGACTCTGTGTAACTATAATACATCACCCCGTCGTCACCTGTCAAGAAATACAGATAAGACGTATCTGATGGTTCTGCAACCGCGAGCAAAGCAGACACTCCAGGATTACAGATCGGACCAGGGGTAAGACCTTGTGACCTGCGAGTATTATACGGATTATCCAATTCAATCGCGGAGCTATTATCCGAATATGTTTTGCGTTCTGGATCTACTAAGTCTAGCGCATATTGCAAGGTCACATCAGATCCGAGTACAATATTTTGAGATAATCGAGAATAAAATATCTGTGCAACCGTAGGTTGATCTAACATCTTTGCCTCTTTCTGTACAATAGAAGCAAGTGTAATGCCCTGATATAGTGTCAGTCCGTGATTCTCATATTTTTTAATCAGACCATTACCCTCAACAACATCCCACATTGCCTCTATGGCGGTAATAATTATTTTTTCGACCGAATCAGATTTGTAAAATTCATATGTATCACCAAAGAGCAACCCCTCCAATAACTCCGCTCCGTACTGATTCGTTGATGGTACTGTCTCGAGAAGCTTGTCTATTTTTGGACTTACCCCCTTATAATTTTTCTTAAATGCATCGTCGATTGAATCCTTGCTATAACCTTGCTCGATTAGTTTTGCCTTGATATTCTTGATCTTTTCCCCAGGAAGGATAGTGAAGGAGAATACGTTTGGGTTTTTTGTGCCAATTATCAGCTGCTCAGCAATTTCAGCAACACTCATATTGCGTCGAAATTGATAATCACCTTCCTTGATCTTTCCATCTATATTATTTGAGCGCATATAGAATTGAAAAACAAAAGAGTTACGTATAATACCAGATGCCTGGAGATTATCTGCGATCATCGAAACAGAATCGCCTTTTTTTACGGAAAAATCGATGAAATCACAATTTTCACTCAATCCTGCACCACTACAATCGAGATTATCAAAAACAGGTCTAAGAGAAGAATTATACCAAATCACCAAAGCAATAGATATGATAACCATCGAACCAAAAAAAGCACCTAGCACGATGATAAGTTTTTTCAAATGTGAGCTCGATTCATTATTAGACTCTGTTTTTTGTCTAATTCGATGATTGCTCGTGGTATTTTTTAACGGATTGCTTTTCTTTGGGATAGCATCATCTTTCGGAGTAGCTGCGCGACGTTTTGGAGTGGAAGAAGATTTTGACTTTGAACCGCTATTGGGTGCAATATTTGTGTCATTTGCATCTTTTGAATTTATAGAAATATTATCGATGAAGTCTTGTAGAATAATAGAAGCTGCCTCGGCATCAATTTCTTCCTTGCGATATGACTTTTTGCGAGTTTTTAAACGTTTTTCCGCCTCTACAGAGGTAAGCGATTCATCTTGAAAACGAATCTTCGCCCCAGGAACAACAGAGGCCAATGACTTTGCAAATTTCTTCACATAAGATGACTGCTCAGTAAGATTACCCTCGTTACTGCGTGGCATACCTAAAATAAACCAAGTCGTATTATTCATTCTGGCAATACGTGCGATTTCAGTAAATTCGAGTCCGTTATTAACAGTAACTGTTGTATTTGGGACAGCAATACGAATGCCAGAATCTGCAACTGCTACGCCAATTCTTCTCGCTCCAACATCTAATCCTATTAGTTTCATTATTCTTCCACTTTTAATTGTATTGTGATTTTGTTTGGATCGTCAGGCACAGAGCTAACCCATGGGAATGATGTTTTTACATTAACAGAGCTAACACCATTAATGGATTTTAGAATCGAATTTACCTCTCCGACTTTCTTACCTTTCGATTTTTCTAATATATCCTCTTCATTGACCTTCGGACCAATTTGAGTAGAGCTCTTCAATTTTGCGGTATACTTTTCTTCGTTTTTCTGGAAATTTTCAAAGAAAGGAGTATCGACTTGGTAGATTTTTTGATCAGATGCTAAGGTCTTCTCGGATTTGGACTTTACATAATCAGAAATTTTCGTCTTGTCTATTGCGTACATCTTATATGTGGTCGTAGCTTCAATTTTTGGCGTTACGCCAGATTTTACTTCCTCGTTCACTCCTGGGGTGGCTTTTGGATCCGCAGTAGAAATCTCAAGGCTTGATTCAATAACGGTCATATCTTCGCCGAATTCTTTCAAAAGTTCAGTTTTTCCGTCTTCGCGACCAGCATTTTCAAGCTTATTTTTTGCATTATCGTAATCTTGTTGGGATACCACAGTGACAATATTTGATGTACCACCGACAAACGCTGCTGAATTATAAATTGCAACTGACTTAGCCATTGATGTGTCAGCATTAGTCGTCCATCCAGAATCTTGCGCAGAAATATTTGATTCCGTACCTGGCTGGTTTGCTTCTACTTTTACGACAGCAGTCTTGCGGCATCCTGCTCTTGATACATTTCCATCATCAAAGTTTTCACATTCTCTATCACTTTCAGGACGAGAAATAGACGCACCCTCTGTTACAGTATAAGATAGATTTCCATGTGTAAATGTAACACCTTCAAATAGTCGAAGTGGCTGACCTTCAACAGTCAAATAGGCCACCACGGACACCGTTCCTGAAGCTTTTTCACCGATATCCTTCTGACCAGTAGCGGTAAATTCTTGTGTACTCGTCTTTTCAACCTTCTTTTCTTCAAGAAGGAAAATACCTCCAGAAGGGTCCTCTGTGCCCGACTTCGTTACAAACGACACATTTTCGGAAAAATTATTGCCAGTA
Source organism: Candidatus Nanosyncoccus sp. (assembly GCA_045597305.1). Lineage (GTDB taxonomy): Bacteria > Patescibacteriota > Saccharimonadia > Saccharimonadales > Saccharimonadaceae > Nanosyncoccus. The sequence goes on from JAZLJF010000028.1 coordinate 12,026, forward strand.
GTACGAATCGAGACGGCAATATCAGCAGCAGGGGCAAAAACAAATGCCCATACAAGAAATACTATCAGGCCTATAAATACGACACCGCCAATAATAATCCATTTTCGATACTTTTCGAGCGTTGGAATGAGGCCTTTCGCAAATTCTCCATTCTTTTCAGTGCTTTTTTCCTTCTTTTCAGTTTTTTCAAAATCGTCAGACGAAAATGACTGATCTGGTTTTTTCAAGTTACGTTTTTCAGAAACAGATGGCTGCTTTTCAGTATCTACTTCGGTAGTAGCATCTGGAAAATCTTTTTCATCGATTACTTGTTCACTTGGTTCATTGTTCTCTTCAATTATCTCAGAAGGAAGTTTTGGACGAGATTGCAGAGTCTTAGCTACGGGTATTTGCGCAGCAGCCGCAAGCTTCATTAATGCTGGGTCAACTGTCACTATTACGACGATTTTTTCAGCAGATTTTGCAGCTTTTGCAATTAGTTTTGTATTTACAGCGCTCCTCAAGACACCAATCTTCTTTGGCGGGACGAGTGCAACAAGTTTTTCCTTTGCATTTTTTACTCGGGCGATAATATCAGTAATATCATCCTCCGGCTCAATATATACAACGTCCTTATTCATATATATTATGATAACACATTTATTATGTTTGTGTTAATTTTTATTATGTTTATGGTAAAATAAGAACAAAATGAAATTGTTTCACGATAGATTCACTAAAATGAGCAGTGAAGCTCCAAACTCTCAGGCTGTACTTGCTGAGACGGTATTAAATTTCATTAATGACGGGGTGATAATTATCGACAATGCCGGTCTAATAAAATTAATTAATCCTGCCGCCCTTCATATGGCTGGATATACAAAAATTGAAGATACTATCGGTCGTTCATATCTTTCTATTATGAAGCTAGAAAACGAAGAAGGTTCAATCGTACCAGATAGTCAAAACCCTCTCGCTCAAGCAGCCGCCAATAATAACAAATATGAATCTCGTGATTTTTCACTAATTAGCGCTCAAGGCAAGAGAATCCCTGTCTCAATTTCCCTCACTCCATCTGGCGAAAAAAATTCCGACCGCATCATTACTTTTCGTAATATTACCGAGGAATTAAAAAAAGAAGGTGAGCAGACGGAATTTATCTCTACCGCCTCACACGAAATGCGCACCCCAGTTGCTTCAATCGAGGGATATCTAGGCTTAGCACTTAATCCATCAACCGCTACAATCGATGATCGTGCTCGCCAATATCTTACAGAGGCGCACGCCGCTTCGAAACACCTTGGAAAGCTGTTCCGCGACTTGCTTGATGTTACTAAGTTAGATGACAAGCGTGCAAAGCTGCATTTTGTGCCTACCGAAATTATCTCTACAGTACGTGAAATTGCCGATCGCCAGTTTACAGCCTTGAATAATAAACAAATTCAATACTCGTTCGGCTCAAACGAAGGTGAAGAAGTAAATGGTAAAATACAAATCGACCAGCTCGCCTACGCAATGGTTGATATTGATTTTCTTCAAGAAATAATCAATAACCTCATAGAAAATGCCATCAAATACACCGGCGAAGGTGGATCAATCTGGGTCAATGCGCGCAATGATGGAGATAATGTTTTAATAAACGTTACTGATACTGGTATTGGTATTGCTCCAGATAACCTCGAGCATATTTTCCAAAAATTTTATCGCGTAGATAATTCAGCAACGCGCACTATCGGCGGAACTGGTCTTGGATTATATATTGTAAAAGAGCGTGTCGAAGCCATGCATGGTCGCGTTTGGGCCGAAAGCGCCTTTGGTGAAGGGTCAACTTTCTATGTCTCACTACCACGAATATCTCAAGAAGAATACGACCGCCAAATGATGGTAATACGAAACACTCAAATGATGAGCATAAAGCCAAACAGCCAAGTCACTCAAGCCGTAAGTAATGCAGCTGGCGTACTTTTCTCTTCTGAGCAGAATAACCCATTTTCTCCACTAATAACACAATTCCCATCCGTTCAAAACCCACCTACAGCTAATCAGAGTATTACGCCTGGCTCTATCCCTCCTCAGCCATTAGCATCTAATCCGACACCGCAAGGTATTTCTACGCCTAGCACAGAGTTAAGCCCTCCGGCAAACAATCCTTCTTTAGCCGATTCAAATACAATTGCATCAGACTTACCACCAGATAAACTTTCAGAACTCAAACGATCTTTTGCTAGTCAAGTCCAGAAAAATCCTAGCAATCCCGCCTAAGACACTAGAAAAAATAACACGAGTATAATACAATTAATCCAAATAGGAGGAAAAATGACAAAAATAATGTTGGTTGAGGATGATAAAAGCCTACGAGAAATATATAGTATCCGTCTCGTCGCAGAAGGTTATGAAGTCGTGTCTGCTGGAGATGGCGAAGAAGCTCTAGCTATGGCTGTACAGCAACGCCCAGATTTAGTTTTGTCTGATGTAATGATGCCAAAAATTTCCGGTTTTGATATGTTAGACATATTACGTTCTACTCCTGAGACAAAGAATATAAAAGTAATCATGATGACCGCACTTTCTTCAGAAGACCAGCGTCAGCGTGGCGAAAATTTAGGTGCAGATAAGTATCTAGTCAAATCTCAAGTCGGAATCGAAGATGTTATTAATGCTGTACATGAAGTATTAAACGATAAAACACCATTGAGTAATCCGACACCTGAAGCAGCAACGGATACACTAGCTCAAGAATCTACTCCAGCTACACCAGCTCCCGTTACTCCATCAGCTCCAGCTGCGTCAGATCAAACTCCAGCTGCACCAGCTCCCGTTGCTCCATCAGCTCCAGCTACAGGGCAAATATCAAATGCAGCCGCAATGGATGCACTATTAAACAGTGAACCGGACACTAATACGAATGCAGGCTGGCCAGGTGCTCAGGCTTAATAAATTTTTAGCCGAAAGAATAGGAATTTCTCGTCGTCAAGCCGATGAATTAATTGCTTCCGGGAAGGTTTTTGTTGATGATAAAATAGCTCAATTAGGCACTCATATTGACAAAAGTAACAAAGTGTGCTATAATAATAGTATTATACCGTTTGATACGGATTTCATATATCTTGCATTAAATAAGCCCATAGGCTATGTCTGTTCACGCAAAAAACAGGGAGATTCGCCGACGATTTATAGTTTACTCCCCTCACAATATCAATCCCTCAAGACTGTTGGTCGGCTTGATAAAGATTCGAGTGGCTTAATACTTCTTACAAATGATGGTGATTTTGCATTTCAAATGACACATCCAAAATTTATAAAAGAAAAAGTCTATGAGGTATCTCTAAATCACGCTCTTGAGCCACTTCATCAACAAATGATAGCTGATTTTGGTATAAACTTACCTGACGGAAAATCTCAGCTTGGGCTTGAAAAATTAGATGATACTCACAAAAACTGGCGAGTCCACATGAGTGAAGGAAGAAATCGCCAAATCAGACGCACTTTTGCCGCTCTTGGATATAAGGTGTCGAGCCTTCATCGTATTCAATTCGGAAAATATCGGTTGTCAGATCTTCCAAGTGGCAAATTCACGATAACAAGCAAATAATTAGCTAGTTTTGAAGGACTTTTGCAATCTTGTCTTTGAGACTATGTCCATTCGGTGAGCCAGCTAATGTGTCTAGTGAAACGCGCAAAAGGCCCAAAGCAGTAATAAATGAATGGTCTAATTCTATATCGGTAGAATTTATAATTCCATCTATATCATCAGAGTCGACAATATGAATTACTGGTCTTCTATTGAACGGTAGGTCTTCATACCAGTCTGACGTCGCGAGCATCTCTTGAATCTGAATTAATCCAGCCCCACCACCACACAAAAGTACTGAATTCGGTAATACTTCTAGCAATTTGAAGTCTTCGAGAGCTAATTGGACACCACCAATCCAAACTGCAAGATTCTTCTCGATGGCTTCCTCCATACGTTCGCGCCCAGATTCTGGCAGTTCCGGCGACTCCTGATCTAATTTGAAATATTCAGCAGTATCGTAGTCAACACCGAGTGATTCTGCAATCTGGTGGGTAAAGCTGCGTCCGCCTATTCCAAACATCTTCGTTCCATCAACGCCACCATCATCAACCACTGCTATATCTGTCGTACCACCTCCAATATCCATTACAACAGCTGAAAGTGTACTATCTAGATCATCACCAAGACATGCACGACACACTGCAAATGGCTCTACAGCGACAGCGAGCAAGTCCAGCGACAGCTCTGCACAGACTTTCTCGATCGCAGAAATATGCACTAGAGGGGCAAATGCAGTATAGAATTGAATCGAAAGGTCTGAACCCTTGAATCCTATCGGATTACTCACCTTGTAACCATCAATGGTAAGCGATACAATGGCAGAATTAATCAGCCGCACTTCTATATCAGGATTGTTCGTCTCGAGCGCAACTTCCTTCCTCGCGAGCTCTCCAGCCCTATCTTGCACTCGCTTAATAATTAGTGACATTTCTTGCTCAGAAAGAGGACGGTTGCCATTCTTGCGGCGGTATTTCACGGTCGAAGTGTTCCCCTTCACTAGTTCGCCAGCGATACCGACCGTAACAAGCTTGCATGTCACACCCGCTTGTTTCTCCGCATCGGCAAGTGCTTTTTCGCAAGTAGCCACAACGGCGCCAATGTCGGCAATAGCACCTTCATGCATATTAGCAGGATCTTGATGTGCTCGTCCAACACCAATAATCTCTAGCTCACCCTTCTTCTCGCGAGCAATAACAGCTTTCACGAATTCGGTACCGATATCAAGCGCAAGAAGAACATCATCTGGCGGAACAGTCTTTTTCAATGCTGGTTTTTTACTCTTGATAATACCCATATTTTTATTATAGCATAAACACGATGATAGATAAACTAATCATTAGTATTTCCTTCTATACTCTTATTGTAATGTTATTTGCACCGCCTTTTTCTCCTACTTGCATAATTCTTCTATATTTGATAAAATATAAGTATACCATTATCGTCCGACCCGCAAGGGCCGGCGTTTTAAATTTAAAACCTAATAAGGAGAAAACATGGATGGATTAGATCTGAAGCAGATGACCGCTATGGTAAAGGTTATCGCTGAAGAAAAAGAATTGCCTGAAGATATCGTAATCGATGTTATTCAGACTGCAATTGCCGCTGCATGGCGTCGTGATAATGGCGACAAAGATATGAATGTCCGTGCAGAACTAGACCTTAACAAAGGCACAGCCAAAGTATTCGTCGCTCGTGAAGTCATCGAGGACGGTTTAGCCTACAACCCAGCTACAGAAATCCCAGAAGCCGAAGCAAAAGGCAAAAAAATCGGCGAAATCGTCGAAGAGGAGCATGAAGTTACTGGATTTGGTCGCGTTGCATCTCAGACTGCAAAACAAGTAGTCATTCAGAGACTACGTGAAGCCGAACGCGATGCCGTTCTTGTAAATTTCGAAGATAAAATCGGAACTGTTGTGAATGGCGTTGTTACAAGGGTTGAACCAAAATTAGTTCGTCTTGAAGTGGGTCGCACAACAGGGATCATGCCAAAATCTGAGCAAATTGATGGAGAATTTTATTCTGTCGGTTCCCGATATAAGGTGATGATTAAGGAAATTGAACGTGGCGAACGAGGAGCCCAGCTAATTCTTTCTCGTGGCTCAAGCGAATTTATTGAATATTTATTCCGTCAAGAAGTCCCTGAAATCGAAAATAATACAGTAGAAATCAAAGCTATCTCGCGCGAAGCTGGCAAACGTACAAAGATCGCAGTATCTTCCAATGTTCCTGGCGTAGATCCAGTTGGAACATTTGTAGGTGGACGTGGTGTCCGAGTACAGGCCATCATGAATGAAATTGGCGAAAGAGAGAAAATCGATATCGTCAACTGGAGTGATAATGCTTCCGAATTTATTCGTGAAGCTCTATCGCCTGCTGAGATTATGAAAGTTGAGATTAAAGATAAGACAGCAACCGTCTTCGTTTCTGAAGACCAACAATCTATTGCTATTGGTAAACAAGGTCAAAATGTACGCCTAGCATCTAAATTGACTGGCTACGATATCGATATTGAGCTTTCAAAAGCTCCAGAAAAGAAGAAAAAGAAGAATGTAGAAGATTCACTATTATCAGCACTTGAAGAATCGTCTACAGAGAATATTGAATAATCTACCTCTTCTTTAAAAATACTCCGTAATATATTACGGAGTATTTTGTTGGTATTTCATATTCAATATTATATACTTAAAACGAAAAGCCACCCGTTGGGGTGGCTCACTCGTATAATTTGGCACCTTGCTAGTTTCCCGCTATTGCAGTATAATCGCCGCTACTGGGCTTGACTTCTGTGTTCGGAATGAGAACAGGTATTTCCCCAGTGCTATGGGCACCAAATTGACGCTTCGCTAAACAAAACATCTATTGATGTCCATAAGGTGTGACATATGAAATTGTAAACTTCAAATCGGTGATCAAGCACCGGTTGCTAGTTAAGTCCATATTACCAAATCATCGATATAAATGCAAGCTTGAGCGAAGTAAAACTTACTCAAGATACGATAATATCAATGACTTGGTCATAAAAAGGCAATGCCTCTATTAGTATGCTTCGGCTCAACACGTTACCATGCTTTCACCTTGCACCTATCGACCAGATCATCTTTCTGGGAGGTCATAGGGAATTCTTATCTTGGAGTGGGCTTCGCGCTTAATATGCTTTCAGCGCTTATCTCTTCCGAACATAGCTACTCGGCAATGCAGTAGGTGACCACAACCGATACACTAGAGGTTCGTTCATCTCGGTCCTCTCGTACTAGAGACAAATCTCCTCAAAATTCCTAACGATCATGCCGGATATAAACCGAACTGTCTCACGACGTTCTGAACCCAGCTCGCGTACCACTTTAACCGGCGAACAGCCGGACCCTTGGAAGGTGCTCCCCCTCCAGGATGTGATGAGC
>JAZLJF010000029.1:0-3522 GCA_045597305.1 Candidatus Nanosyncoccus sp.
GCTTCCTATTGAGGACGTATAAGACTATTCCTAAAGTCGCCCCTATAAGCATAACACAAATCCTTATACCCCATCCGACAATATCGAAGCTAGAGTCTAGATTCATTGTTTTTAACGCCTTACTCGTCCATATTTAGCCGCAACGGTAGGCCAAGCTGTTTCGTGTGCCCACTTATGATAGTTGGTAGTATGCTGAGCGACTTTATAATCGCGATAGGTCCCATTTTGATAGCAGAGTTCAGAGCCCATATCGGTTACGAACGCCATATGATCCCAGCTTCCGTTATTAGTTTCATCATACGTAATAAAATCACCAGTAGTGATATTTCTAGAGAAGTTCAGGTGATTATTGGTTGAAGTGTATCCAACGCCCATATACCTAGCAAATGTGTCCGAATTAATCCACGATACGGAATATGTGTGATTATTACCGTTTTTTCTGTGCCACCAACCCATAGTATCAACATTGTAGACGGCTTGGCTGACACCTGAAGCTTCCAAGATTTGAGAAACGAAGTTAGTACAGTCCATCTCGATTAAGTTAAGAAAACCGCCCTTAGCTATACCGTAACCGTTAGTATTTGGATTAACGGCATATGTTTGAGCATAAGAAATAGCAGCGTTCAAATTAGGCAGAGAAAGCGTACCAATTTGGTTACGAGCCATAATTATATCTTGACTCTGTTCGGCCAATGGTGCGTGGCTAGGCAAAAGCATACCTAGAGAGATAATCTGTTCTTGCGATAGAGAATCGTGCTTCCTAATTTTTGCTAATTCTAGCTCAATACTTTCGTTCTTCTCAACATCCTCGTATATATCAAAGAATTGAGCAAGCGTTCTTCTTTGTTCATTTGCTTCATCAGCGAACTTGCTGGTTTCTGGCAGGCTCAAAGCTCCATATTTATAACTTTTCCAGTTGTTAGCATTAAGTTCACCCAAAGAGAACTTCTCGGATATTTCTGACAATATTTCTGGAACGGAGTCTTTTAATTTTTCTAACGCAGCATCATTATCCGTGAACGTACAATACAATGGATTTTCTATACCATTTATTGTAACCGTCTGTGTACGATCAATTTCTCCAAACTGTTCCAAAATCGGCGTACGACAATATGAATCGTATGGATTTTCTTTTATCTCTAATGCCATTGTCGATGGGCAAAAGAAAGACCCACTAATTGCTAGTAGGGCTGCCACCGGAATAGATAAAGTTTTCTTATTCACTTTTATCTCCTTATATTATGTACTTCTATTATAACGCACTTTCTGAAAATAAGCCAGAAAAATGTTTACACTTTTGCGTATGTGTGCTATAATGTAAGTAATGGGCTGGTCGAAAGACCCGGGTCCACCAAGCGGCGGGGTTGACCCCCGCCTTTCAGGTGTTTGGAGAAAGTCTAATGAGGAAAGAACTAAGTGTCTTTATTGACGAAAGTGGCGACTTTGGGGAGTACGATCCGAAGGCCCCCTACTATATTATTGGCGTAGTATTACATAATCAGGCCGTCGATATTTCTTCTCCGCTAAAATACTTGGAGGTTGGGCTCAAAGAGGCTGGCTTTACTAGAAACTGTGTCCATATTGGGCCACTTATACGACGCGAACAAGAGTATACTCACCTAACTGTAGAAGTTAGGAAGCATATTCTATATAAAATGATGGGCTTTGCAAGGAAAGCCGATTTTTCCTACAAGACATTCGTAGTAGAAAAGAAACATATTGGCGACGAAGCTAGATTAACCGCGAAGCTGGCGGCGCAAATATCAGATTTTATCCGCGCCCACTATACCTATTTCATAGACTTTGATACTGTAAAGATATATTACGACAACGGGCAGGTTGGAGTAACGAAAATTATTATCGCTGTCTTTACCGCACTCCTTTCGAACACCGACATAAAACAAGCGGCGCAGAAAGACTATCGCTTACTACAAGTTGCTGATTTGGTCTGTTCGGCGGAGCTAACAAGGTTAAAATTAGAGGCGCATACCCTATCGCGCTCGGAACGCCTAGTTCTAGGAACTGACCGCGAAATACAAAAGAATATATTGAAACCACTCCTAAGGAAAGAGTTTGGCAAACAGTAAAGGTTTCGCGACGACGCGACCGACGAAGCCCCGCGGGACGCGCGGCGAGTGAGGGCGCGGAGGAGTGCTAGCACAAAATTGAAGCACAGAAACATAAAGACGAGGTTTTTTGGAATTTTCCTAAAGGTCACCAAGAGCCATTCGAAACAGACACCGAAACAGCCTTGCGCGAAACCAAAGAAGAAGTTGGTCTAGATGTTAAGATTATTGACACAAATCCTATTGTAATGAAATACATCATAGATAAAGGTACTACAGAAAAGACCGTGCTATTGTTTTTGTCTGAATTGGCAGAAGATAGTGACGGAAAAATAACATTGCAAGATGATGAAGTTGCGGAAACTAAATGGGTACCCTTCGCGGAAGCGGATAAAATATTTACATTCGAAAGATCAAGAGTGGCCTGGCAAGAAGCTCTATCTAGGCTTCATATCAAATAGCGATTGCTGTATGCTTGCTGGCATGAATCTCTGCTAAATCTTTATCAACAACGTGCGTGTAGCACATGGTTGTGGCAACGTTCGTATGCCCAAGTAACTCTTTCACATACATAAGGTTGGCATTATTTCTGAGCAGATCCGTAGCGAATGAATGGCGAAGCGTATGTGGGTGGACGGTATTTTTCATCCCGGCTTTACGACGACAATTCCTAATTACCTCCTGGGGAGTGGCCGGACTGATTCTGGCGCCTTTATTTTGTTCTGCTATGAATAATGCCGGATCGTTATCGGTCCTAAGCGCTAGATATTCATCAATATATTGATGGGTAATATCATCCATAAAACAAAGCCTTGGCTTATCCCCCTTGCCGATAATTGTAAAATCATTGATTCCATCTTTAATTTGGCTACGATTCAAAGAACAAAGCTCTGAGTTACGAATCCCGGAACTAAATAGCAAGGCGATCATAGCACGATTGCGATATCTCTTAAATTTAGAATATCCGGCGGATTTCATAAACGAAACTCTAAGAAGCGTTCTAACTTCATCTAATTCCAAAAAATCTACGACCGTACTTTCGCGCTTAGGAATGCCGACCAACTGGTAGTTAATAACATCGTAACCATTAAACTGAAGATATTTAATCACTACTCGAAGTTTGATGATGTAACCCCGAACGGTATTTGGTTTTTTACTCTTAGACAAATGTTCTTTCCATTTACGAATCAAATCAAAGGTAATTTCGCTGATGTGGACATCGCCTGCAAAATCAATGAAGCATTTGAGTGCGAGATTGTGCATTTCTTCAGTACGATCAGATTCGTTTTTATATACAATCTGATCGAGCCTATATCGCTCAAATGCTTCAGAGATTTTGATATCTTGTTTTTCCATAAGATGGCTCCTTTTCTGTAGCCATTTTATAGACAAGAGATCATGGCTACGAATTAGTTAATTTGTTTAATTCTTTGGTTAGAAGCCATGATAAATACTT
>JAZLJF010000030.1:0-3295 GCA_045597305.1 Candidatus Nanosyncoccus sp.
ACAGGCGTTCCAAAAAATGCTATTTCCAAACGGCTTACACTTTGATATTCAGGACAAAATTTTTGGAACGCAGGATTTAAGCCCTCTCTTCTCCGTTATAAACAACAAAAAAGAGCCTTCTTCTGGCTCGAACTCTGGTATGGTGATCTCGAGGAGAGTCGAACTCCTATTGACGGGATGAAAACCCGTTGTACTAACCGTTATACTACGAGACCGTATTAATATTATATCAAAGAATATAATAAAAAGCAAATCCCAGATGGAAAAAGGCCCACAATAAGAATAATTTCAGAAAACACCAACTTACCAACACAGCCCAAACACAATACAATAAAAACGTAATATATCCTGGCAATATAATGCAATGCGCCTTAGCAAATCAAACATACTTCAGCGCGGTGTAGCAGCTGCAGTCGAACATTCATTCTGGTTCGTGTTCCAGCGGTAGTCGTACGATACAACGATAATAGTTTGTGCTGGTTTTAGTTCGTGTTCCAACGGTAGTCGTACAACACAACGATAATAGTTTATACTGGTTTTAGTTTGTGTTCCAGCGACAGTCGTAATTATATTCTACGGTGTAGTCTGTTTTGCCGTAAGGCGGCTGAGGGAAAATCTGAATATAGGTGTGGTTTGTATCACAGAAATATTGTCCATCAAAATATCCGCGCAAATTGGAATGACGGCCGTTATCGAAAAGTAGTAATTCGCGAAGATAGACCTTCGGGAAGCCGTAATCGTGATATGTCAGAAAGGCGGTCTCAAAATCTTCGGCGGGCATATCTTTTACGAAAGAATCATAATAATAATTTTCATAATAATCTACGGCGAGGCTTTCAACTTGTTGCTCGGCAATCTTTTTGGGATCGAAAATCGCGTGAGCGCCGAGGTTGAAAAACACCAGACAAATACACAAAATAATCACAACAGTCGTAAACCTGCGCGCAAAAGGTTCAATTGGAAAGCTGAGTGGCTCAGCCTTATATGGATACGAATAATACCTCCGCATAGGTACATTTTAACATAAAAGTTTTATTTTCGCCAAGAAACTCTGATATAATAAAAAATATGAGCAAATTATTTAAAAGAACAAAGATTTTAGCAACGATTGGTCCAGCTACCTTTTCAGAAGAGAAAATTGAAGACCTCATCATGGCTGGAGTGAATGGTTGCAGGCTGAATTTTTCACATGGTAATTATCAAGAACGTGATCAGCAAATTGAATGGATTAGAAAAGCTGCCGAGAAAAAAGGTCGCTCTATTGCCATCGTCCAAGATCTACAGGGACCGAAGATTCGACTTGGCGACATCAAGGACAATCACATGGATGTCCATATCGGTGACGAGTTGATTTTAGATCATGCGTGTGAAGTGCATGATGGTGGAAATGTCATTCCTGTCCAATACAACCTTGCAGAAAAAGTAAAAGTCGGTGAGCCGCTATCAATGTTTGATGGAAAAGTGCGATCCACCGTTACTGAGATCGTGAGTAAGACTGCGATCAAGGTCAAAGTCGAGAACGAAGGTTTCATCATGAGCCACAAAGGCCTGAATCTTCCGGATACAGATTTTGGTGGTGATATCATTACCGAAAAAGATATGGCAGACATCGAATTTGGTGCGAGCCGTGATTTCGACTATGTTGCGCTTTCCTTCGTTCAGAGTGCAGATGATATTGATAAATTACGTCAGATCTTATTGAGCCATGGCTCAACAGCACAAATTATCGCAAAAATCGAAACGAAAAAAGCTATCGAGAATGATGAAGCAATGGAAGCTATTGTGAAGGCTACAGATGCAATCATGGTCGCGCGTGGCGATATGGCTGTCGAAGCAGGTGCGGAGGTTGTGCCGATTGTTCAGCGAAAACTCATTGCAATGTGTCGTGAATATGGTAAGCTATGCATCGTCGCTACACAAATGATGGGAAGCATGGTGGAGAATCCTACTCCGAGCCGTGCGGAAGTTAGCGATGTTGCGAATGCTGTAATCCAAGGTGCCGATGCTGTCATGCTTTCCGATGAGACCGCAAATGGCAAATACCCAGTCGAAGCAGTAAAAGCAATGAAAAAGGTAATTCTATACACTCAGAATCATTCGCACGTTTCACCGATTAATCATGACATTACTGGCGAATTCCACAATTACGATGCTATTGCTGATGGTGTGACGCGTCTTGCAGAAAAAATCGATGCTGATGTTATTATCTGTCAGACAGCGACCGGTGCGACAGCTGCCGCTATTGCTGCTCAGCGTCCATCTCTTCCGATTGTAACCGTGACGAGCAATGCAAGAGTTGCAGGACAGCTAGCATTGACGTATGCAAACTCCGCCTTTGTCCGTACATATACCGAGTCTTACGGTGTTGATTTAGCCCAGGAGCTGAAAGAGTCTGGATACCTTCAGATTCGTGAAGGCCATGAGGATATCCTCGCTGTGATTATGTCTGGGCATAAAGAAGTCGCAGGTGGAACAGATACAATCAAAATAGTACACATTTAATTACAAATTGGAGGTTTTATGTTTAATAAGCAGGTTATAGCCAATGTAACTTGTAGGAATCAGACTGTTCTTGTTCGTGTTGATTATAATGTTCCAATGAATGATGGCAAAATTTCGGACGATTTGAGAATTCGTGCAAGTATCCCGACGATTGAACTATTAGAGAAAAAAGGTGCAAGACGGATCGTTCTAATATCTCATTTAGGACGACCAGAAGGGAAAAGAGTGCCAGAGCTCTCGCTTGCTCCGGTTGCTGAGAAATTAAAGGAGCTTCTTCCTGAAAGAAAGATATTTTTCGTACCAGATGTCGCAGGTCCAGATGTTGAAGAAGCTGTAGAAAAATTACCAGTCGGTGGTATTTTACTCCTAGAGAATTTACGTTTCTTTCCTGGAGAAGAAAAGAATTCTTCTGATTTTGCTAGAGAAATAGCTGAATCGACCCACGCAGAATTATTCGTCCAAGATGGCTTTGCAGTAGTCCACCGTGCTCACGCATCGACTTCTGCAATAACACACGAATTGCCTTCAGTGGCAGGATTATTGCTTGAAAAAGAAATTTCCATGCTTGGCAATATTATCGAGAATCCAAAGCATCCTTTCGTAGTCGTAATTGGTGGTGCGAAGGTGGACGATAAGCAGCCTTTGATCGAGAAATTCATAAAAAAAGCTGACAAGATAGCAGTAGGTGGAAAGATTGCCGCGGACGGGTATTCGGCATCGGACGAAAAAATTTATGTTGCTGAAGATTTCCGTAATGAAAAAATGGATATAGGCGAAATTTCAAGCGCAAAAA
>JAZLJF010000031.1:0-22937 GCA_045597305.1 Candidatus Nanosyncoccus sp.
TCTTTAATCGGCTCCTACGAGGATCGAACCTGTTCGGGTTCTCATCCCTCCCCACAAATACCGGAAACAAAATAAGGCTCTCCGAGCCTTCTTTTCTTTCTGGTGGGCGGGGAGGGAATCGAACCCTCACTCCATTGCTGGAACCAGATTTTGAGTCTAGCGCGTCTACCAATTCCGCCACTCGCCCATGAATTTATTATATCATATCTTCTCCATATTGAAAACCCAACCAGAAACAAGAGCAATCTCCGCTACCATTCGCATCTCAATACCACCAAAGCATAACCAATTTCTAAAACACTTTCTTTATGTTATAATGTGTAATATGGAACCTTCAGCTGGTGGGACAAATATCAATTCACGGCAAAAAGATGCTGCTGCCGCAATAGCTCGTAAAAAAGTGTTGGCGGCCTATTCTTCTGATACACATAAAGTCGGATCATTTTCACGAAATATGTTATCCGATTCATATAGAAAGCGTGTCTATCGCAATTTTGGCCATGCCACCAATCGGGTTATTTCATCAGATAATTCCATCAAGAATTACCCCAACTCTCAGCCGGTCGTATCATCTTATAAACAGGCTCCAATCTCGACAAGCACCGTCAACCACCAATTCAATCAAAACACGCAGAATGATCAAACAACGCTGAACTGGCAAAAGTATCACTCTGCTTGGCAATATTATTATCAAAAATATTACAGCGATTATTATGCAAAAGCTGCGAACCAGCTAATTGAAAACGAGCGTCTTCGTAATAGCTTATCAAGTCCAAGTGCGAACCAGAGTAACACGATCAATCCTGATCGTGCGGTCAATCCTACGGACGAAGAAGAAAAAAATATCATCTCCACCTTAAGACAAACTATCAGGGAACGGGCGTCAAAAGAAGTAAGAAAGACGAAAAAATTTCACAAGTATACCCCTATTATTGCAGGTGTAGCAGTAGTCTTACTAATATTGTTTATGCAATACAATCGTATGATCTTTGCCCCTTTGATGGCCTATGTTTCTCCCGGAAACACGACTGACACTGGTATTACCGCACTAGACCCGACTATCACAAAAGCAGTAGGCCCCGATAATCGCTTAATGATTCCAAAGCTCAATGTTGATGTTCCTGTTCATTTTGGAATTGCCAATGACACTGACACGATTAATGCCGCCATGGAGAATGGTGTAGCACACTTTTCTATACCTGGTGCTTCTGCATTGCCTGGGCAAATCGGGAATCTTGTCATTTCTGGTCACTCGGCAGGTGACATTTATAGTAATAACCAATATAAATTTATCTTCTCTGGACTTGAGAGATTATCGAATGGTGATTTAATATATATCGATTATGGCGGAACGCGCTATACTTACTCGGTTTCAAAGCAAGAAGTGGTCGAGCCTGATAATGTCGGTGCTCTCGTTTATGATACTGATAAACCAGTGCTTACACTCATCACGTGTACACCATTAGGTACTTCTCGCTACCGCCTACTTATCACAGCAGAACAAATCAACCCGGTACCATCCGGAGAGACACAAAAAGAAACCCCATACACAGATGATAACAATACGCCTTACAGCACAATGCCACAAAACGAGCCGACTTTCTTCGAGAATATCTGGAATTGGCTTACTGGCCAAAACTAATATTCTTATTATTCACTAATTTTTTCAGATAAAATTAAAGATTTTCCATGATCTGCATTCAAGTAAAATAACGTCTTACTATCTTTCCCGATAAATCCTAGTCCAGTCGCGTTGGTCAATTCGCGTCGATTCGAACCATCAAAATCACGCACAATCATCTTTCCATTTCCATTGGTTGCAATTAAATAATCATCGAGAAAATAATATTGATCTGATTCAATCTCATATTCTGATAGTTCGTCCAGCTCCGCATCAAACACGGCAAGATTATTCCCATACTGCGCTATATATAATTCACTTCTAGAATTAACCCTGATCTGGTCTGGAATACCAGCTATTTCTTTTTCAAATACTAGTTCCATTGTGTCAAGGGAATCATTCTTAGTTGGAAATACTCCTTTGTAATAAGATATCTTGTTATCAACAGATAGTCCAATATATTTTTGACTCAAGTATTCGCCGAATACAAAATGCACTCTTTGCTCTGGCTGAAACCGCGCCAAAACAATATCATCCGATCCCTCTTGAAAAATTTTCACCTCATGATTAGATGTTAAGTACATAATGTTCTTTTCATCATGCATAAATTCTTCTACGTCGCCAGCAAGTATTTGAGAAATAGTACGGTCGCTTACCATAACTGTACGAAGATTCCCGTCTTCGAGAGTGATCAATTTTTCACCATTATTACTAATAAATTCAACTTCGGAAAAATCAATGCCGAATGCTTGTGAAATATTCACACTCTTTTTTATATCGTCAATATCAATAATAAACCATTCAATTTTTCCATTATTGTCAGTTTGTGCAAGAAGCTTATTATTATTCTTATTCCATTCGACATCTAATATTTTTCGTTCTTCAAATAAATCTTTCACTTTTATACTCGTTTCGGAAATATTATTACTATCTCCTACATTCAGTAAGATCCATTCGTCAGATACTGCCATCGAGTATAAAATGAGCTCATGATTAAATGATGGCAAGAATAACGCCATATCGGCAGTGTAGTCACGAATTATGTCTACCGTTCTGTCTTTAAGAAATAGTCGCGGATAGTCCAATTTTAATAGTCGCCCAGACTCACTCATAATGGTTTTCTCCCAAGAATCATAGCCATTTCTGGAAAGTTTTACTCTGTGTTCGCCCGACGAAAGCATCTTCGACGTATTAGTCCTAGTGGATAATATCTCACCATCAATCTCGACTATCGCCCCAGTCGGAACAGAGCGTACTTGAAGTAACCCGGATTGACCTACTTCACCATCTTTATTTAAATTGTATCCCATTGCAACAAAAGTCAGAACGATAACCAAAGCCACAACAACAATCACCATAGCTATTTCTGTAATGATAAGTCGAATTGTTTGGAGTCGTTTTTTTCTTTCACGGTCCATAATAATATTATAACATATTTTTTGAATAAAAAGTTATTGCTTTTCATTCCGTTCGCGGTTATAATTGAGGTAAGTATTTTTGTGGAGTGTAATATATAATGGCAAAACTAAAAATTTCAGTTGAGGGACCAACGGAAAAGGTAAAAACATCTAAAAGTCGTCGTATTTCTGTTTCTGATCCAAAAGAAATGACTCAAGTTCAGAAAAGACAAAAGCCTACTAAGAAAAGCACGTCAGGAACCGTGAAGAAGACTATTTCCATTTCAAAGCCTACAACAAAAAAATCAATCACAGTTTCAAAGTCCAAAACAAAAGATTCTTCTCCCACTTCAAAAACTACGACGAAGAAAACCATTTCTGTTTCTGTAGCACCACAAAAAACTTCATCTTCTGTTCCACGTAATGCGTCTCGCACTTCTCAACACCCTATATCTAGCACTTCCACTCATCGTAGTGTACAAAAATCTACTACCTTATCTCGTCGATATGTTAAGCGTCCTAGCATTAAAACCGTCGAAGACAAATCACACTATATCAATATCGTAGAAGTTTCGGCTGCAGAGAGTAAAAAGGAGGAGAAGCTCGCGCTACGCAAGGCTCGCATGGCAAAAATGTCAAGTCTACGACCACACAAGAAAAGCGCAAAGCCAGTCACCCAAGCCAAATCGACCGTTTCAGTCAAATCAGTCACTTCAAATAAACCAACCACCCAGGCTAAACCAGCTGTTCATACAGAACCAGCTTCAGTCGTAAAAATATCAAATCGCACAAAGAACGCCCTAGAAGCAAAACAAATTACCCAAAAATCCAAATTGCCCCTCACACATTCAGTGGTAAATTCTTCTTCTGTTACCTCTTCTACCAACGCTGTTTCTAGTAAGAAAGTAAAAGATTCTTCAAAGGTATTAAAACAATCCATCAAACATAAGCATCGTGGCAGAAGAATTGCACTTGCAGTTTTTTGCGCACTTGCTGTGATTGGTGGATTAGGTGTATTTCTATATTTTAATATGCCAAACATCTCCGTAAAAGTAATTGCTATGCAGACCGGAATCGAAGCTTCTTATCCATCATTTACACCTCGTGGTTACTCTTTGTCTGGCGCCTCGTCTGATAAAGAAGGTATTGTAACAATACTATTTACAAATACAGATGGCGCTAGTTTCTCCCTTACTGAAGAACAGTCAACATGGGACAGTAATGCACTTTTAAATAACTATGTAAAGAAGCATTATCCATCCGACTACACAACGATTCGTGAGCAAGGAATCACAATATATTATCGTGGCGGAAAAGCTGCCTGGGTGAATGGTGGAATGCTATACAAGATTGAGTGCGAAGGAAATGCCCTTACAAAAGAGCAGGTCAGAAACATTGCATCATCAATGTAGTCTATTATAGATTATCGCAAAATTATGGTATAATATTTTCATGTCAAAAAATATCACTCGTTTTGCACCGAGCCCTACAGGATATATCCACTTAGGGAATCTTCGCAGTGCAATTTATCCCTATCTTATTGCAAAGCAATCTGATGATGGGAAATATATTCTTCGCATAGAAGACACCGATCAATCGCGCTACGTCGCAGGAGCAACTGATCTAATTAAAGAAACTTTGGTCTGGATGGGCTTGAATTGGGATGAGGGAATCGACGTTGGTGGTGATTCTGAGCCTTATTATCAGTCAGAACGACGTGATATTTATCATGAATATGCACGAAGACTCATCAAATCTGGCAGAGCCTATGCTGATCCTACGTCTAGCGAACAAATAAATGCTTATCGCGAAAAAGCGAAGCAAGAAAATCGCCCATTCTTATATCGTGATTATCGACCAGAAGAGACACTAGCGTGGGAGCCAGGTATCCCATTAAGATTCAAATCTGAGCCAAAAGCTATATCATGGCACGATGAAGTCATGGGGGATATGTCCACCGGTCCAGAAGTAATGGATGATATCATTCTAATAAAAGCCGATGGTTTGCCGACTTACAATTTCGCCCATATTGTCGATGATTACGAAATGAAGGTCACACATATTGTTCGTGGCGTAGAATATTTATCTAGTATGCCAAATTATTTAGCGATTTACGAAGCACTTGGGATTGAACATCCAAAATTCGTATCTTTGCCACATGTTCTTGCAACTGTCGGGAATAAGAAACTCAGCAAACGTGACGGAGCGAAGTCTGCCGTTGATTATCGTGATGATGGCGTTCTCCCAGAAGCTATGTTGAATTATTTAGCATGCCTAGGCTGGAATGATGGAACCGAACAAGAAATTTACTCAATGGAAGAATTGCAAAAATCATTCTCCATCGATCGTATCCAGACTTCTGGAGCTAGATTTGACGAGGTGAAACTCCTTTGGCAAAATGGTCAATGGATTCGCAAAATCTTCACTGAACAAGGTTGCGATGCGTTATATGACCGCACTGTATCTCGTGACAAAGCTTCCGTTGCTAGCCATGAGAAAAATCCTTCCCGCGACTCCCTTGTGAATTTCTGGCCAAACGAGGCAATGAATTACCCTGAAGATTATCGCAAGAAAGTGCTATCGATTATCTACGATCGACTAAAAGTCTTATCTGATCTTCGTGAATACACAAATTATTTCTTTGTTGACCCTAATATTAATTTGGAACTACTCCAGGGAAATAAATTCATCAAAAAATTATCCGAGATCGAGCAGCGCGACTTGATGTCGAATACGATTGATAAATTATCTAATATTTCCGAGGACGATTGGACTGCAGAAAACCTTCAAAACGCCTTGAATCAGCTGTTAGAAGAAACTTCACAGAAGCCAGCTCAATTATTCTCTCTAATCCGTATCGCAATATCCTACGCAAGCTTTTCACCAGCCCTTCATTTGACCATGGAAGTACTTGGGCGAGACATCGTACTAGCACGCCTCAATGCGACTCGTTCTGCAATAGTGAATGACCTGCAATAATATCAAGATTGAGCCACTCTTATAATCTGCTTATGTTATAATATATACATGAGCAAAAAGATTATAGTGGATGAAAAATCGGACACATTAGAAGCCGAGAAAACGAGTAAAATAGAAGATAAAAAAATAAACTCAATCGAAGACAAAAAACCCGAAGAAGCAAATAGCAAAATCGGTGAGAATGACAGAGAAAATACTCCAGAATTTTCCAAGATAAAACCACCAAAAACGTCAAAGAAGCAACTTGGCAAGAAAGGGAAAAGTAAGAAAAAAGTCGCCCTTATTATCTCTATAATAATCGCGTTACTTGCCGCAGCTGGCACTGCAGTATATTTCATTTTCTTTTTCAATAAGAAGGACGAGCAGCCCGCACAACAAGAAGTGCAGCCAGAGCCAGAAATACCACATTATTACAGCAAATTATCTGGTCTCGAAATTGCTTCCGAATCTGAAAATCTTTTACCGACATATTGTATGCAAGTCCCGAATGGACTTGACGGCGCTAGACCACAGGTTGGCCTTGATGAAGCTGGCGTAGTATTCGAAGCTATCGCCGAGGCTGGCATTACTCGCTTCGCTGCTATCTTCCAAAATCCGAAATCTACCGTACTCGGACCAATCCGTTCTCTTCGCTCTTATTATCTCGACTGGGACACACCTTTTGATTGTACTATCGTCCACGCCGGTGGCTCGCCTGGCGCTATCGCTGATCTTAATGCCGGAAATTATCGTGATCTTACGGAGAATTACACTTATATGTGGCGAGATTACAATACCTTTATCGCACCAAATAATCTCATGACCTCTCCGCAATTACTTGCACAGTTTAATTCCGACAATGGATATACTAATTCCTCTCTTCACGCATTCCCTCGACTTTTACCAAAGGAAGCTGAAGAGATAAAGATAGCCGCACGTAAAAATGCTGGATTAGATCGCGATGAGGCCGAATCTGACGACATTACAAATTGCGAAAATAACGACGAAACGAATTGCCAGTCCAAGGCAGTCACGCCACTGATCACGGAATTTTCGGTGAATTTTAGCTACTCCACGAGTTTCAATACAGACTATAAATATGACGAAGCGACAAATACTTATCTACGTTCCTATGCGAGTGGAGAACCACACTTGATTTACTCATGTATAGATGTCGAGAAAGAAAACCCATCACCAAAATCAGATTGCGGACTAGCAAAACAGCTCGCGCCATCCGCAGTTGTTGCGATGATGGTCGATGAATATCGCGATACTGATGGTTATCACGAAGTAATCAATAGCATCGGCACCGGCATTGCGTATATCTTCCAGAATGGCACCGCAATAAAGGGTAGCTGGAAGAAAGAAAACAAGGCTTCTCAAATCGAATTCCGTGATGAAGAAGGGAATATGATATCATTCATTCCTGGCCAACTCTGGATTGCAGCTGTACCAAACTCATCAGGAAGTGTTCGGTATTAAAAAGAAAAATGGGCTGCAATATAACGCAGCCCATATATAGCTCTGACTAATAGTAGTCTATGCTGACAACCTTTTCGGCAAGCATTGGATCGATTATACACAGTGCACACCTAACCTGATCTAGGTCTGGCCAATCACAACTTGTTCTTGCTAAAAAAGCTTCTCTTATACCATAAGTCAAAGTACCCTGATCGATTTCACCGATCTCTTCGGATACTTCAACCAAAGCAGAGATGTCCGCACATGGCTCAAGATTATACTTAGTCATTACTATTCCCCCCTTTCTAATAATGTACAAAAAAGCCCCTCTTGGGTCTTTTTTTGGTAGTCCCGGCGGGAGTCGAACCCGCGATTTCCTGGATGAGAACCAGGCGTCCTAGACCACTAGACGACGAGACCACTTGAATTATTTTAGCATAGTTTTAATTAAAATGCAACCATTGGAGAATCTCTCTCTGACCTATATTGACATTTTGCCTTAAGTATGATATAATGAAAGAATAGAAGTTCATATTTTAATTTGATATAGAATTTTTATAGTAACTCGCAACCTAAGTATGCATTTAAGGAGGTGGTCACATGCATACGAATACACCCCACATGGGGAACTGGTCTTTACGTACTCCGAATGGAGAATATGTAACGGATGCAAAAGAAATTTTTGCTTTTGCATCGTCAGATAGTGATTCTTTACGAAAGTTTAATGTTAGGCTTGCAGGGACAATAGAAGTTAACGACATTCATAACGAAGATCCCTACGAAAAAATTACGACTAGCAGCATTCTTGGAGTAAGATCACTTGATGGAGGACTTCTAGAAGTAATCACTGATCGCTATCATGAATACATTCTCAACTGGTCTGGAATAGATCCGGGCTGGAAAAGGGAGATCGACCAGAAAAACGAAAATCGTACAATTTTTCGATTATTCGACCCTAAGACTGTTAATATGTCAAAAAAGGGAAGAAAAACTGAAAATATTGTATAATGATTGCAGGTATAGGCACTTTACTAATTAGGAAAGGGGGTCTGCAGCTTGCAGAAAATTTATTTTTTCGACGGAAAGGCTGTTACAAAAACACAGCTTCTAAACGAAGCTGAGACGAAGACTAGGATGACGAAGTCTAAAAACAAGCGACGATTGAGAGAATCATTAACCTTTAGATTCGCTAGCGACTACAGCGACTGGGGTAAATTCATTGGCAATTGTCAACCAATCGGATATAAATCCGTCTCTCATGTTAGTCTTGAAGGTATTATCGAAAAAGCATTAGCAAAAGATAATATCACAGAGCCTTGCGTTGCAGTTTTTCGTCTCAACCATCAGAATTTCATATATTCTGATGGGAGTTTACCCGTAATTTTCAATGGTCACATCCTCGTTGATAGAGGAGGAAGTTGGCAGTATTACATTGAAAACGATGGGTATTTGACGTGGTATGTCGATGGTGCTGACGCCGATAGATTTATTCACGGTGAATATCTTCTGACAGAGGAAATTCCATTTCCACGCATGATGTCTCTTGAAGACAGAAAAAGCGCTATTGAAAAGTATGGGCAGCTGTATGACAGATACCACATCATCCCTGATTATTCAGCGGTGGTGCCGACAAAGTCGGAGAAATGAGGTGATCCTAATTATCTACTTAGGCCGCATGTATTGCGGCCTATTTTAATGCTATAATAGAAGGGATAATAAAAGGAGGAAAATGAACGAAATATTAAAGACTAACAGCGGCACTGATCAGAGAGAGAGAGAGAGAGGAGCTAACTGCTAACAAAAACGCTCCAGCCGGCTGGGTTGATATGGCTGAAGAATATGCTATGACGGATGAGGATAAAGAAAGTGGCCTAGAAAGTTTTCTTTATGAAGCAAGAGATACCGCAGCGAAAGCTGTCGGTAATTTGTTTTCTGAAATTGGTATAGATAGTAATCAATTTCAATTTATCGAGGAAATACCGATTGGTCTAGAAGAAGATTCAGATATGGCTGGTGTATACGATCCTGGCATTTATGGAATAGTTGTCGGGCGTGATTCTGACGAAATTGAAGAATTTTACGATAGTGAAGGTGACGAACGCCAAAAGGTTCGCAATAGATTATCAGTTTCTTTAGCCCACGAGATGATTCATTCTATCCAAACTACTCCATCCAATTATCTAGAAGATGGTTATGACACAGTAGGAAACACCGTTATGGGATGGAAAGGCCTAGAAGAAGGCATGGCAGAGGCTTTAGGTAATATTGCGATGAAAATGTACCTGAAAAATACAAATCTAAAAGAGACTGCTCAGGATCTAGAAGAAGCCTGTGCAAAGCGCGACATGCCAGCTACCCAATTGGCAGCAAAATTAATAGATAAAATGGGCACAGACACTCTGAAATGGTACATCATCTGCGCCCAGACAGGTGAATATCGTAGCAATAACCAAATTCAACAATTATTTGGATCATCATACAATACTTTCTGTAAAAATATGACTGTGCTTTATGATTGTGAAATATATGGTAACCTGGATAACAATAAAAAACAATCTTTGTTAAACCAAACCTCAGATATTATAGATAAAATCTAAAACAAAAAGATAGGCACGACTGTAATAGTCGTGCCTAAGAGATAAGGTTATTTGGAACTGTAAGGAGAATCGAAATGTTTGCCTTCGTAGACCTGCCTCTGTAGTTTTTTGATATCGCTATCGTCGAGTGCAGTAATGGGACCTTTTAACTTGTTTTCCCATCTCTTTACAAGACCAAGGCTAACTTTGCTAGGATCTCTTATGTAATCTCTAAAAGCGGAGCGATATTCATAGCTCCTTACTTGTCCTAAGCGGCAAGCCAATCTAACACATCCTTCGTTATTTAATTGATCTGCAGTCAATTTTCCCATCTCTTTTTCCTCCCTTAAAGATCTTATGGCATCAATAGATACTATATGTTTTTATTATAGCACATATACTTATTTATGTCAATAGCATAAAGCATTGATTAATCAACCTCCCAAACATCTTGCACACATTTGTAATATAATTCAGAAAGGATGTTAAGAATGGGAAGTAGAACCATGCAAGAAAAACAAAGGCTCATTTATGGAGCTAGAATTAGGCTGGGCTGGTTTATGGAGGCTAAAAGACTCGGATCAGTTACGGAAGCCTGTAAAAGATTGGGGGTACCAAGGAGAACCTATTATTACTGGTATAACAGGTGGAAAGACAATCGTAAAACTTTAAAGAGTCTTATGGATAAACCACGTACGCCAAAATCTCACAAGAATGATCCAAACGAAGATATGGTTAGCTTAGTGGTCCAATTACGTCTTGGTATGATGTATGGTGAAAATCAATTACAAATTATCCTAGAAAGAGATTATGGGGTTAAGATATCTGTACATGGAATACATAACATCTTATCTCGTGCTGGATTATTAGAAAAACGCAAGAAAAAAGTCCGGAAAGACCGGAAACTAAACAATTATCCATATAAGCCGGGTGAACTCATGCAAATGGATGTTAAGCATTGGAAGCACTCGGCTTACCAATATGATATCATAGACTGCTGTACTAGAATTAAGTTTAAATATATTTATAAGTTTTGTAATGCTAATGTAACGGTAGATTTTCTTAAGAAAGCTATGAATTTTTATAGTCCAGCGTTCACGATTAAATGCGTCCAAACAGATAATGGCACAGAATTCACTAATAACCAATTACGGGAAAACTGGCTAAAGAAACCAAAGCTTTCTCCTGCGGAAAAATGGTGCAAAGAACACGAAATTAAAATTAAACACATTCCACCATCTTCACCTAACTTAAATGGCCGCATAGAGCGTCCACATGGCGTAGATAAATGGAGATACAAGAAAATGACTACTGGTAGCCATAATATTGATGAACTACGTAAGTTTTGCGAAGAAGATTGTCTAGACTACAATACCTATCGCCCACATTCAATGCTAAACAATATGACACCAGTGGAGTTTCTGCAAAGCATTGATGGTTATGAGACCGCATGCCCAGATTTTTCTGTGCTATACTAAGAACATTAACAACTAGAATGTTGTGCAACTTGTTTGGGAGGTGAACCATAAAGCATTGATTCTTGATTTTTATCATCAAAAATGTTATTATATAAACATGAAAGCTTTACCCATAGTGGCATTAATTGGACAAACGAATGCTGGCAAATCCAGCCTATTAAATCGTTTTGCGCACAAAAATATCGCCATCGTCGCTAGGGAAGAAGGTACCACACGCGATAACGTATCTGCAATTATTGATAACCACTTCATTTTAGTCGACACCGCTGGTCTCAAGAATCCAGAAGACGATTTCGAAGCAGGGATTCAAGATCAGATTAATGACGCAATCGAAAGTGCCGACATTATTTTACTTACTCTTGATTCTACTAAATATTTTGATCACCGTGACAAAGATATCGCAAAACGCGCTCTTCGCTCTAAGAAGCCAATTTTTCTCGTCTTGAACAAATCTGACCGAGGCGAAGCGCTAGAAATGAATGAATTCCGCGCTCTCGGAGCGAATGAAGATCGAATTTTTCGTACCTCCGCCACTACTGGACAGGGAATAAAAGAACTCAAGTCAGCCATTTTGAGTGAATTAGGAGATTCCGTAGCTCGTACGCCACAGCACGGTTCTGAACAGGTCGAGCCACTCAAAATAGCCCTTATTGGTCGTCCAAACGTCGGAAAATCATCCCTATTTAATACCTTAGCGAAGAAGCAACAAGCCCTAGTGTCATCTCGTCAAGGCACTACACGCGATATTAATCGCGTCTCTGTGAAATTCAAAGGTCGCGAAATAGAAATTCTTGACACCGCTGGTCTTCGCAAACCAGGTCGCCGCGAAGTCGGTATTGAAAAATTCTCCGCTATCCGTACCCTTGCCGCCATAGAAGAAGCTGATATTTGTGCTTTACTTATTGACTCTACCGAGCCACACTCCAAGCTTGATCAATCACTTGCTGGCCAAATTACAGAGGCAGGAAAGGGAATTATTATGGTCGTCACGAAATCTGACCTCATGGATGATTCTCAGCCTACAAATTATTTCGGAGAAGAAAATATCAAAAATCGCACAAGCGCCGATTACCTTCTGGATCAGCTTGAGCGAGATTATGACTTTTTGCCTTACGCGCCAGTCATTTTTACTAGTAGCGAGACAGGGAAAAATGTAACAAAATTATTCGAGCTAGCCGAGCAAATCGACGAAGCCCGCCATCATGAAATTGCCACTAAGGATCTCAACCGTATTCTTCTCGAAGCGCGCGAAGCACATCTTCCAGCCGGTCTCAAAAACACTCATCCAAAACCGAAATATATCGTTCAGACTGACACTTGTCCGCCTTGGTTTGTGATTCATGGCCATGATTTACAATTGCTTCACTGGTCATACAAGCGCTACATCGAGCGCAAGATTCGCGAGTTTTATCCATATCTTGGCACGCCAATTTTCTTCTCTTATCGTAGTGATAATGGACGCAAAAATCGCACAGAAACCGAAGATCGTTCAGGAAACGAAAGCCGTTCAGAGTATAATGGTGACGGAGAATGATAGATGAAATTAGTTGTCGGTTTCGGAAATCCAGAGAGCAAATATAATTTTACACGCCATAATTTCGGGTTTTTGACACTTGATTTTTACGCCAAAATCAAAGATTTACAATGGGAACAGAACCCAAAATTCAATGCAATTTGGCTAAAATCGGATGACGTCATTTTTATTAAGCCTCAGACCTATTATAATGAAGTTGGTAGCTCAATCCAGGCTTTCGCTCATTTTTACAAGATAGAACCTGCCGATATTCTCGTAGTATGCGACGACTTTAATCTCGACTTTGGCGAGCTTCGCTATCGTAAAAATGGCTCAGCCGGCGGCAATAATGGCCTAAAATCCACTATTTCAGCATTGAATACTACTGATTTTCCCCGTTTGCGTCTTGGGACAGATTCAAGTCTCCGTCAAAAATACGGCGATACTGACTTCGTCCTCGGAAAATTCACCCCAGAAGAGAAAGAAAAACTCCCAGAAATTCTTCGTGCAACCTGCGACAGAATCGACTCTCTTATCTAGTGTCTAGATTAACCTATTGTCATCCATTTATTTGCGCCGAGTGCCTTCACGGCTCCTTTTATCTCTAATAGAGTAATAGCTTGCCCAAATTCTCGCGCCGAAATATTGGCTTTCTCTATAATTTTTTCTCCATCCTGGGTTCCGTCTATTATCTCGGATAATATCGTTCTTTCTAGCTCTGAATCGGCGTATTTTTCGATGATTTTACTATTATCCCTGTCGGAACACTTCTCAGATGTTAGTATCTTCATTCGCTCAGGGAAAAGTAAGCTGATTAAATTATCTTTCTCGGTGTATGGTATTGCTCCTTGAGAAAGAAGCTTATTGCAGCCGCGCGAGGAAAAACGCGTAATGTCACCTGGCACTGCCATTAAATCATTGCCAATGTCAAGACTATGTGCAGCAGTATTAAGTGTCCCACTTCTATCAGCAGCCTCCGCTATCAAGGTAATATCAGAGAGTCCTGCTATTATCCTATTTCGAGCTAAAAATCTCGCCTGAATCATCTTCTTATTGCTACCAGATTCACCTGGACCATATTCCGATATAACCATTCCGCCCTTTTCTACTATTTCCTCAGCCAAACCCCTGTGGCAAGCAGGGTAGATTTCATCAATCGGTGTCCCAAGCACTGCGATAGTAATGCCACCAGCATCCAACGCACTTCTGTGAGCTATTGAATCAATGCCATATGCTAGCCCAGACACCACAATCGCCCCAGCCTTCGCCGCCTCATACGCAGCGGTATATGCAACTTCTTTGCCATAGCTCGTATTTTTTCTCGAACCGACAATAGCGACAGATTTTATCCTATTTTCGGGAATTTTACCATAGTAATACAATGTTTTGGGAATAAGCACAAGCCTTTTTAACACCTTAGTATAATTATGCTCCAGAGGTCGCATTTTGTTGATTTTCATAAAAAATATTAAAAAAGTGTTGACTTAATAATGCAAGTGTGCTATAATGAAAGAAGTTAGGGAACAAAAATCCCAAACTGCACCTAAATAAATCATAATTTCTACTCGTATTTTAACATATTTTTGTCAAAATCGAGTAAAAGTTGCGTGTTCTTAAACCCCTTCAGGTTTATGATTTCTTATTTCGGTCATAAACTTATAAGTATTACCTCCACTTTGAAGGATCTTTTGAGAACATAGCAACCCCCATAACCGGCGGGCCCCAATTTGTGTGAGGTGGGTCGCGCTTCCGGGGCTTCCCCGGTATCTGGTACAAGAAGCGTTATGGGGATACCAAAGATCCCCTAGCCGAGTTAGGTAGTGCCCACCCATACCTAACTCGACCAGGGGATTTTTGTTGCTCTATTTTCCATAAAAAAGCCTATGCTTGACACGATATGTTATTATAGACTATATGAGCACACAAAATCTGGTGATCGTAGAGTCTCCTGCGAAGGCAAAAACGATTGAAAAATATCTCGGAAAAGAATATAAGGTAATGTCTTCTGTCGGTCATATCCGAAAAGATACGAAAGTTGATGTTTCCAATGATTTTGCTGTTACCTACGAAATAGATGAAGGCCACAAAAAAGTAGTCTCTGATTTGAAAAAAGCTGCAAAAGATGCAAATACTATCTGGCTAGCGACCGATGAGGACCGTGAAGGAGAGAGCATTTCTTGGCATTTGATAGAAGTCTTAAAATTGCCAAAGACCACGAATCGTATTACATTTCATGAAATCACAAAACCAGCCCTAGAAGAAGCTGTCAAACACCCACGAAAAGTCGATATGAGCATGGTTTCATCTCAGCAAGCACGCCAGACGCTCGATATGCTCGTTGGCTATGATTTGTCGGGCGTTGTGAGGAGAAAAGTGCCTGGTGCTATCTCAGCTGGTCGCGTCCAAAGCCCAGCTCTCCGATTAGTAGTCGAAAAAGAACGTGAAATTGAGAAATTCCAGGGGAAGTCCAGTTTCAAAGTGAGCGGTGATTTTACTGCAGATGGCAAAAAAACAGCCTTTCCAGCTACTTTAGATGGCGATAGCCCAGCTACAGCCAAATCAGCAGAAACCCTTCTAACTAGCCTTGTAGGGGCTAAATATGTTGTTTCTAGTGTTGACCAGACAGAAGGAACGAAGGCAAACCCAGTTCCATTTGCAACCGCAGCACTCCAGATCGAAGCAAACAGTCGTCTCGGTTTTTCTTCTTCCACTACAATGCGTGCTGCGCAAGGCCTCTACCAAGCCGGTCATATTACTTATCATCGTACCGACTCTTTGAACTTATCAGAGCAAGCATTAGGTTCCATCGCAAAGTATATCGAAGGGAAATATGGTAAGAATTACCTTCAAGTCAGGCATTTTAAGACGAAATCCGCCGGTGCTCAAGAAGCACACGAAGCAATTCGCCCTACCCATATCGAAGTCGAGGAAGCCGGAAACAACAATTACGAGAAGAAGCTTTACAAACTAATTCGTTCTCGTACTTTGGCAACTCAAATGGCGAACGCAAAAGTCAATCGCACTACGATAAAGATCGTCGCGGATAATCCAAAGAAGACCACCTTCGTCGCGAAAGGTGAGGTCGTAATTTTCGATGGCTTTCTAAAAGTCTATGGGAATTCAAAAGATGTGAATTTGCCAAATTTGAAAGTGGGCGACCTATGTTGTTCCGATAAAATAATCGCTCACCAGACTTTCGAGCGTCCACCTGCCCGCTACACTGAGGGATCTTTAGTGAAGAAGCTCGAAGAATTAGGTATCGGACGTCCGTCGACCTATGCTTCCATTATGAATGCAATCCAGGCGCGTGGCTATGTTGAAAAAGGAGAATCCGAAGGCGCTGAAAGGGAAGTAACGGAGATCGTACTAGAAGCAAAGAAATTATCCACGAACATAGTCACAGAAAAGACCGGATCAAACAAAGGGAAACTCCTTCCGACTCCAGTAGGAGAATTAGTCTCTGACTTTCTCACTGACCATTTTGATAAAATCGTAGATTATGGCTTCACTGCAGATATTGAAGACAAGCTCGACCAAATCGCCGAAAATAAGCTCGATCGTGTATCAATGTTGAAAACATTTTATACGCCATTTTCAAAGACTGTCAAAGAATCTGCGGATGTTGCGCGATACAATAATTCAAATTCACTCGGAAAAGATCCAGAAACAGGGAAGAATATCTACGCAAAAATCGGCAGAAATGGCGGCTTCATTCAGCTGGGCGAAAATGAAAAAGAGTCTGGCGAAAAGCCTCGTTTTGCACCGCTCCCAGAGGGTGTAAGTGTCAAAGATGTCACACTGGAACAAGCAATAAAACAGCTGTCTCTTCCTTCGTTGCCTCGTGTACTTGGTACCACGAAAGACGGCACGGAAATAATAGCAGCTTCTGGACCTTTTGGCCCTTATTTAAAAGCAGGAAAGTATAATATTCCGATCAAAGATTACGACCCATATACTATTTCGATGGAAGATGCAGAGCCACTATATAAGAAAAAAATTGATTCTATTATTGCAGATTGGGGCGACATAATGATTATCATCGGAGCATACGGACCATACATTAAAGGTCCAGGACGTCGTAATAATGCCAAAATCCCGGATGGAACTGATCTAAAAAAGATTACACGCGAAGAAGCAGAAAAACTACTCGCAGAAAAACCAAAAACTGCACGCAGACCTGTAAAACGAAGTCGAAAGAAATAATTTCCACTTAATTTTATGACATTTTCATGGTTTTAGCATAACTACTATACATTTTTTTGCAAATTTTTAAAGTTTCATAAAATAAATTATTGACAATGTAAAAAATATGGTAAAATAGAACATAGAAAGTCATATTTACCATGTTGACATTTGGCGAAGATTATGGTATCATAAGCTAAATGTTTACTATTAACAGAGGTTGGAATAAAGGAAAAATTCATGGACCAGAATGCAGATACAATCAAAAAAGCGATCAAAGGTAGCTTAGATATCATTGAGCAGGATCGCGAAAAAGAGATTGTTACTCGTCGTTTTGGACTCAATGGACAAAAAGAAACCCTCGAACAGATTGGCGACATGCTTTCCATTACTCGCGAACGTGTCCGTCAGCTCGAAAAAGCTATCCTCATCCGACTTCGTATCTGTTCTGAAGATGGCGAAATTGCCGATCTTGCAGCTGCGGAAAAAATTATCATTCGTAATCTCGCTGAAATGGGTCGCGTTGCTCGAATTTCAGCTCTATCTGACCGAATCTACGGTCGTCAATCTACCGAATCAGAACGTGCTGAAATCGCATTTATCGGAAATATTTCTTCTCAGCTCACCACCATCGATGAATCCGATCAATGTTTTGCAGCTATTGGAATTGCAGATCATGGCGATGCAGCCAAAATGAAGAAAAAAATTGACGAAATCGTCTCTATCATAAAGACCAATAAAAAACCTATCAGCCTTCGTGAACTTGACGAAATTCTCACTTATGAGCATCCATCCCATATCGAGGCTGTCGCATCTATTTCAAAGCAGCTTTCCACCCTGAATGGTCTCTGGGGTCTAGCAAAGTGGCCTACCGTTAATCCAAAGAATATTCGCGATAAAATTTTTGTTATTCTAGAGACACAAAAAGAGCCAATGCACTTTGCGCAGATCGCAAAAGCAATCTCTGCATCTGATTTTAAGAGGAAAAATGTTACCGTCCAAGCCATCCATAATGAACTCATCAAAGATAGTCGCTTCGTACTGATTGGTCGAGGTATCTACGCGCTCGACTCTTGGGGTTATAAAAAGGGAACTGTGTCAGATATCATTTCTGATATTTTGAGAAAATCAAAAGAACCCCTCACCCGTGAAGAAATTGTAAAACAAGTCCTTCGCTCTCGCAAAGTTAAAGAAACCACTATTCTATTGAACCTACAGAATAAAAAATATTTCAAAAAGGTCGGCAGAAACGCTTACGAGCTAGCAGATTCCGCAAAATAACGATGAATTTCATGGCATAATTTTACCCGTTATGCTAAAATAAAATTGTACATTATGCTAGCAAATATCATTCATTTTATTTTAATGCCTATCGTCTGGATCCCAATTGTTGCGATTTTAGGTTTTTTGACCTATCGAAATTACAAAAAAATCAATCGTCTAAAAGTAATTAATGTAGATGCAGTCCTTTTGATGCTGGAAATACCTCGCACGAACGATAAAAAAGAGCTCGCTGCGGAACAACTCTTCGCAAGTTTACATGGAATATTACGCGACAAGCTCGAACTCAAGAATTCCGATGGTGTACAAGAACATTTATCTTTCGAGATTGTCTCTGCAGGAGGACAAATTCGTTTTTACGTCTGGACACCAAAGATACTTCAAAGCTTCGTAGAAGGACAAATTTACGCACAATATCCATCCGTCCAAATTCATAAAGTGAAAGAGGATTATGTCGATGTAAAAGATAAGTATCAAGTCATTTATTCTTCCGAAGTAACATTGACAGAGAACGATGTTCTCCCAATCAAAACATTTGAGAATTTCGAAGTCGACCCACTAGCCGGTATTACTGGCACTCTAGCAAAATTAAATCCAGATAAAGATGAAGAGCTTTGGATTCAGATTCTCACTCGTCCAATTCCTGATGACTGGCACAAATCCACCACCGATAAGTGGGTCAAACAAGTCAAATCTGGGCAAAAAACATTCAAATTCTTCGGCATTGATTGGGTCTGGCTGATTACGGCACTCGGTGCACTATTCAGACCACCACAAGGTGGCACAAACGGTGAACCAGTCAAGGTTGAACTATCCGAACGAGCAAAGACTCAAGTCGAAAAAGCTGAAGAAAAGGCTACAAAGCTCGGTTATTCTGTCAAAATTCGCCTAGCTTATCTTGGCTCCGATCAAATGGACGCGAAGCTGAATATGCAAGCTCTTGTCGGTACATTCAAGCAATACAATTCTACCAACCTGAATGGGTTTAAGTCGATTGGTGGCACCTTCGATCGTGCCGCACTAGATTCTTATAAACTTCGTCAATTCTCAGATCGTGGGTTCATCTTGAATATTTCTGAGCTGGCTTCAGTTTATCATTTGCCTCACACCTCTGTTGAAACACCGAACATTGTCTGGGCGACAAGCAAGACTGCAGAGCCACCATCATCACTTCCTCTTATTACTGGCAATACCGAGCATGATAGCCAAATATCCGCATTTGGATTGACGAATTTCCGTGGAATCAATCATCAGTTCGGCATGCTCCGTCATGACCGTTCTCGCCACGTTTATATTATCGGGCAGACCGGAGCAGGGAAGTCTGGAATGCTTGAGCTATTTGCTCTATCTGACATTTTTTACGATCAGGGATATTGTATCATCGATCCACATGGTGATTTTGCCATCAACAACCTTCGTTTCGTTCCAGAGAAGCGCATCAAAGATGTAATTTACTTCAATCCGGCCGATGTCGAATACCCTGTCGCCTTCAACCCTCTTGAAATCACAGATCCATCTAGGAAACCAAATATTTGTTCCGAGGTAATTGGTGTCCTGAAACGTATGTTTGGCGATTCTTGGGGCCCTCGTCTAGAACATATTCTTCGATACACCTTACTCGCGCTGCTTGATCGCCCAGAAACGACACTACTTGACATTTCCCGTATGCTGACAGATAAAGAATTCCGCAAAGAAACCTTGAATTATTGTAAAGATGTCACTGTCTTACAGTTCTGGAAACATGAATTCGGTCAATGGAATGAAAAACAGGTGAACGAATCTATTGCACCGGTATTGAATAAGGTCGGTGCCTTCACTGCAAATCCAATCATTAGGAATATTATCGGACAGCCAAAATCAAGCTTTGACGTGCGTAAAATAATGGACGAAGGAAAGATTCTCGTCGTTAATCTTTCAAAAGGCTTGATCGGGGAAGATAATGCCAGTATCCTCGGTGCCTTCCTTGTGACTAAAGTTCAGCTTGCCGCAATGAGTCGCTCTGATATTCCAGACGTATCAAAACGCCGTCCGTTCTATCTTTATGTCGATGAGTTTCAGAATTTTGCCACAGATTCTTTCGCAGTAATTCTATCTGAGGCACGCAAATATGGGCTTAATCTCACCGTAGCAAACCAATATATCTCTCAGATGACAGACTCTGTGCGCGATGCAGTGTTCGGCAACGTCGGTACAACCATTTCTTTCCGTGTATCCGCTGACGATGCACCACTCCTTACGAAACAGTTCGAGCCGACCTTCGAAGCTCAAGATTTGCTTCAGATGAATAATAGGAATTTTGTAATATCTATGATTATCAACGGGGAAAAGGTACCTGCTTTCTCTGCGAAGACTCTCTCTATCCCAAATACGCCAAAGGATAATTTTGATGCAATTATTGCTTCTTCTCGAAAAACTTTCTCTCGTAATCGCGCCGATGTCGAGCGAGAAATCAAAGAAACTATCGAGCAAGCAGAGAAATATAAGCAAGTTTTATCCGACTCTGGTAGGGAAGCAGGAGTTGCGAACCAAGGTAGTCAAAGCCCGGTAACGCTCACGAAAGAAAATTTCGTCTTCAAATCCAATCAAAAAACTACCCAGCCTGCACCAAAAGAAGATTTCAAAAAACTAAAGATCTCTCCTAATACCGCCGAGGACAAGACTGACCGGCCCGGCCTCAAAGATCTTGGACGCCTTGTCGCAGAAGCTGAATCAACATCCGAGCAAGTTCAGCCATCGGCATCAGTAAACCAGTCTTCTGAGCACGTCAAAGCCGCCCAGAAGGCTCATCCGAAGCATAAACGATACACCTATAACAAACGTTATAAGAAGCCTTCACATAGCGAAAAATCAAAATAGGGAACAATATAGCCCTCCCCCTCATTGACCTCTTATGCTTTTTGCGCTATAATAGAAAAGTTGCTTACAATCTAGCTGTTCTTTAGGAGGGAAAATATGTGTAAAAAAGTAGTTGTATCGAAGTTTTCAGCGCTATTATCGTCTCTCGTCGTGTTTATCTGCGTACTATTGTTTTCACAAAGCAATCAGGTACTAGCATCCGTGAATTATTACGGGTCCGCAGGCGAGATAGGGACCTTAACGCTCGAACAAGAATGGAACCTTCAGCCAAAAAACATTCAGGACATGATGACACGTTTAGGGGTAAATATCTTCATTGTCGATGATGTGAGTTACAAAATACCTAATTATCTAACATTGGCTATTACCCAATTTCAATACGACGTAAATACGAAAATCGTAGTCGGTCCACCTCGGATGGAGATAAATAAGCTTTGCCAGTGTGAATTTACCCATGAAATTGGGCACGTGATTTCATCAAGCAATGGAATTCTATTCTATTGGTGCGATCAGCCAGGGTTCCAGACAATCTGCTCATCAGAGGGGCGCAACTATCCCGGCATTACGGAGTATTATTACAATGATCCTCGTGAATTTTTTGCATTCGGGTATGACAAATTCATTCACGATCCTGCATCTCTGAAGACTTATTGTCCGATGACATTTGATTATATTAGTAATGTCGTCAAAATCACATCATAGTTTACTTTTTCCATCCCAAAGCAGGGAATTAACCCTGCTTTTTTTCATGCAATATCATTCAAACCCTTAGTTCCCTTTATTTATTACGATTCTCTACCCCTGTATTACCCCTGTAATGCCCCTGTTAATATGCCCAGGAAGCTCTGAGACTCTATTTTAGCAGCTTATTGCAAAACATTAGAGGGAAAATGCGACCAATACATACTAGAAATGTTACAGGCGAAGCTGATGGGGAAATACAATAAGAATCAAAACCCGCAGGAGAACAAAAAGTGGCCGACAATAAACGCATCAACACTCGTCTTTTTCTTCAATCTTCAATGTCGCACAAGGTATCTTTTACGACATTGTATCTATAATAAATAGTCGCTACAACTATCGTCTAAATATGTATTATTTTTGTAAAACAAGAGAATTGTCCTATATTTTCATAGATAAATACACCTGGCAATCTATTAAATATACATCGTCAGATATGGGTTTTGCTTGAAGTCTGAATAATTCTGTTAATTCCGAGGTCTTCCAGAACTACTTCGATGAATTTTTGACCTCCACCCCTGTTACATTCATAATTGATCATAGAATTTTTCAAATTTGACATTTCCCCGTTTTGTTTCTCTACTACGCTTCCCTCCCCTGTTATCGACTTAGAAATATGATTTTTCTTCTGAAAATACTACTTGAGAATTTCCTATAATTCCCTACCCGAACAAAAACCGAACTTAATATCCTCGTTTGTTTCCCTTTCTTAAATAGCTAAGGCTAGGTATTCAGCAATTTTGTTCTAGCAAATGGATGGCTGGACATTTACTAATTTTGTTCGCAACTGAACTCACGTCCGAATTTCAGTAATAAATCCAGTCGGACTGCGCCGGTATTACAGTACCGTACTCGTCCGTGGATTTATCACCT
>JAZLJF010000032.1:0-2352 GCA_045597305.1 Candidatus Nanosyncoccus sp.
TTCGGATGTGAACGAACCCGAATAAGGTGATAAATCCACGGACGAGTACGGTACTGTAATACCGGCGCAGTCCGACTGGATTTATTACTGAAATTCGGACGTGAGTTCAGTTGCGAACAAAATCAGTAAATGTCCAGCCATTGAAACAATATTACTGAATGCTCAGCCATCTATATTGATATTATTCACCAAGCCCTACAATGATAACGATATCATATTTGTCGTCAACTCCTGCAGGTAGTTGGTCGGCTGGTTTAATTTCTACGGAATAGTATTCTGTGAGAGCTTCTGCCGTTTGTGGGGCGTTTTCGGATACATTGTATATAGTAATGGAGTCATTGTATTCACCGTCTGGAGCGTCTGCGACATCAATATTTTGATAGCCTTCTTTTTGGAGCTTAGATTGTTCAGTAGATGCTGCTCCAATTATGCCAGAACCATTAAGAACTAAGATTTTTGCATCTTCGCGAACAGCTGGATTCGAGGAAACCATCTTTGCTATATATTGTTGGATAAGAGTGTAATTACCAAATCCAGTAGACGGAACAACATAGGAGATGCCGTTCATTTCGGCAGTTTTTAGATATACGATATTTTTTTCGTAATCAATTAGTGGAATCTGGCGCATTTGATCAAGGTTGAGATCTTTTGCTATTAGGTATGCCGTTTTGAGCTCTTCTAGAGTGAAATTCATTCTTACATTATCTCCAGCAGCTTCGACGAGTCCTAATGTTGCACCGAGATCCAATCCGCTTTGGACGATTTTTTGTTGTATTGCACTCAGGATTTTTTGTTGGCTATTACCACGAGTGAAATCACCCATCTCTGTACCATGTCTTGCGCGTGCGAGACCGAGAGCACGTTCACCATTAAGTTCAGTAGGCTCACCTTTTTTAATGAAAGTATTTGTCCAAGTATCTTCGATATCTTCATCAAGTGTCACGGTAATGCCGCCGATACTATCAACTACATGGATCAGAGCGGCCCAGTCGAGGTGGATGTAATATTGGACATCTATATCAAAGATATCTTTCATCGTATTGATGAGAGCGTTTGCCCCACTTTCTTCGTCTGTTCCACTAAGGTTTGCACAATAATATACTTCATTGACTTTTCCGGTTGAGGTACAAGTCTTGCCGACATATAAATCACGTGGAAGGCTAATCATTGCAACATCATCTGTTTTTTGATCGACAGAAACGAGCATGATTGAGTCTGTGAGCTGAGCACCATCGTGTTCACCATCACCTTCGGAGCCACTCATATCATACCCAGATGTACCGTATATTACGATATTGGTCCGACCGTTTTTGTCGGTTTTAAGCTCGACGTTACTACCAAGAGCACCAATTACTTCAAAGATATTAGAGCGACCACCAGTAAGTTTTGAAATGATATCGTTTCCCCATAAAAGAAATGCGCCAGTACCAATTAACAGAACAGAGAAAATGCCAATTAAAACATTGCGTGCAATATGCTTTTTCTTCTTTTTGCTTTTTTGGCCGATTTTTTGACGTGGGGTTTCGTGATCCATTTTTTTCCGCCTCAGACTATAATCTGGTTTTAATTCTTTTGATGACAAATTGAAATCCAATGTAGATACCGGGCTCAGGAAATCCTTACTTGCCTGAAGCTTGGCTTTCTCTTTTGCGATATTATCTCTTGATAAACCAGTAGAATTAGGAGAGATACGACGATGAACAGTAACAGAGGTAACTTCACTATTAGCTTTTTTCCTTAGTGGTGTGGTAGTCGTTTTATGATGAACCGGAACAGTATTAGCACTGTTGCGTCTGAGTGGTACAGAACTAGTATTTTTTGTAGCACGACGAACAGGTATTCCACCTATAATATCCATATTTTCTCTAACCATTTATTTATCTATTATAGCATAAACGGGACGATTTATTATTTTTTTGTTATAATTGTTATAGGATATGCTATGGGAATAAAATTAACTAAAAAACAGACACAAGTCTATAATTATATAGCAGAATTTATCAAGTTGCACGGGATGTCTCCGTCTTATCGTGATATCTGTGCTGGACTTGGACTATCATCAGTATCTGCTGTTGCGGAACATGTTGAAAATTTAGTGAGAATCGGCGCTCTCCGTAAGTCTCCTGGCACTGCCCGTTCGCTAGAAGTAGTCGATTTCACTTATCCAGAGACAGTGAATTTATTTCGAGAGAAGATGGCAGTTGTAGGAGAAGAAGATTTGGCTACATTAAGAAAAGCAGCGGAAATTTTAGGGTTGGAGATTGCGGAAGATTGACCCTGAACAGAGATTAGTTATATAATATTATCATGGACAAAATAGCTATTCTAATTCCGTGTTATAACGAAGAAAAA
>JAZLJF010000033.1:0-38906 GCA_045597305.1 Candidatus Nanosyncoccus sp.
CAGATTAGGAACAAGTGACAGAGACTTCGTCTTTTTGAATACGGGAAAAATAAAATAACAGAGCGAGCTCTGTTATTTTATTTTTCTCGTATTCAGAAACGCTCTGCGTTCCTGCCACTTGTTCTAAATCTGGCGGAAGCGAGAGGATTCGAACCTCCGAGACTCGCGAGAGCCCACACGATTTCGAGTCGTGCGCCTTCAACCACTCGGCCACGCTTCCATTTATTATTCTACAACAAAAAGGGAAACAAGTCCACCTCTGTTATTATTTCTCATCTCTCCAGGTATACAAAAACCTCTTTATAATTGGTGTCCGACGAATATATTCCCACATATCCTCATAGCCATCCGTTCGTCCTTCTGCATTCCCATATCCGCCTGTCATTGTATGATATTCCAGCAGAGGTGTGCAAATATCACCCGTGGAAACCCACTCCGCTTTCAATCCAGTCGATGTAATTGGCGCATTCATTTCTATTCCGCCAATCCAAGCTCTTCTTTTTTCTCCTTCACCAATTTCAAAAATCGTATATCGCAAATCGTCATTATTTGACGCAAATTGGCGCACTGTAACCATCCCATACATTTTTGTTTCCATCTGATACTTATCTAGTTGTGAATGAAAATTTGGTGTATTCCCATCCTCAATATCAATACTTTCCGGCGGATGTTTTTCAGTCGATAACACTCCAAAATTTACTTTTGGCTCATGATTTACTTCTTTATAATAATCAGAAGTCATTCGATTTTCTGCAACTAATTGCCTGTATTCTTCTTTTGAATTAAAACGATGTGCTGTACCACCCAAGAAAAATGCCGTATTTGCACCCGTAATATGAAAAATACCTCTTTTACAAATTGTGTTTAGCTGCTTCTGGATTTTTAGTGGCAAAGTAAGACTTTCCTCATTGAACCCAACGCCATACCAATCAATTGTTGCATTACTCCCACCTACGTAGTCAGAAAAATAACGCCACATCCCTTGTGAATTGCTGCGATAGTAACCTCTAACTTTTACCTTGTCATCAAATTTTATATAGGCAATTGCCGCTTCATGAGCATCGACGAGGAAAACCCGAGAAAGCGCCATTTGCACGCCACCGACTTCCATTCTAAATCGTGGGCCGAGACCTGCTTTATCCAATAATTCTGGCCTGAGCCTATACTCTTGACCTCCTTGTATCCAAGTGTCACCGTCTATCATTGCTAAAGGTAACATCTCATCTCTTAGCTTTTCAGCATCTTGGTCTAAATTCCATTCCTCTGCTTCGACAAATAATTTTTTTGAAAGCTCATAATATTCCTGCTTTTTGCCAAAAATGTGATGACAGAAATCCTTCATCGCAATGAGGTAGGCACCATATTTTTCGATTGGATTGCTATTTTTTATTGCGATAAGAAAATCGTCTTTTGCTGACTGAAAATCCATAGGATTTGGATATTTGTCCAAAAATGAATTAATCGAACGGGGAAGAGTATTCTCGTAATTATTAAAACCTACACCTGTCATGTAACTCAAAATCCGACGTTCATAGTTGCTTGCAATTATTCTTGCAAAAACAGCGTCTACACCTTCGCTGTCTACTGGGCCTTTGATACTAATGATGATATTGTCAATGTTATTATTTTTCACTAGACCTTTGTTGATTAAATCAAAAAGGCGTACTTCATCTTCTTTTTTGATTTCAATATCATTCTGCCCCAATATCTTTGGATCACGGTTCAAGATCGCCTGAATTAATTTGTGACGCTGTTTTTCAGAGTTGTCCATTCTTTCTATATTTTATCATATAATGCTTGTGCTATAATACAAATATGAATGGTATTACTTTTTTTGCAGCACCAACTAATACTCTTTTCACCGAGACTAATCCCCTTGATGCAAATGTGATATTTAAAATTGGTTTTCCCATCCTAATAATAATACTAGCATTCTTTCTTTTATCGGGTATCCTAGGTTTTTTTGCCAGAGTCGGTGGACTGACAAGATTAGATATTGAAACAAGTAAATGGACTAGCCGTCTTGTTATTATTTTTATCTATTCTATCCTAATTTGGCTTAGTCTCACAATGCTAATCGGATATATAGGTAATGGGTTACTTGACGTGATTAATGGTGGGATTTTACTCGTTTGTACGGTCACTTCAATTATTCAACGTGCCACTTCGAATCAAGCTGGCGCAAATCGTACACTAGTTTTTGCATTTGGCTTTTTCGTTGTAATGGTGATCTGGAATTTCATATATTATGCTGTTATGAATGCCTTACCGAAGGAATTCATGGATACTATTGGAAGCGAATTTCACGCGAATTTCTTTAATGATTTAGCAAAATATCTAGGCTGGATAAAATAATTTACCCAATTAGGTTTTTAACATCACGAGCTTTTCTTTGCTTTTTACTCTCGTAACCACGATAAACTAACCACATATTTGTCAACCCACATAAAATAAATACCACCCCGTGCATCGTCGTCGTGAAGAAATTAATTTCCCCACAGAAAAAGAAATAAGCCACACCATATACTACATATAAAACGCTGAAGAAAACAAAGACTCTTCGTGGTTTTTCTTCTTTTTCAATTTTGATAGTATGTACTAGATTTTTTAAACCGTCCGCGATTGTAGTAGCTGCTACTAAGACCCGATCGACATTTAGACGAAAATTACTATCTGTAATCATATAGATACAATAAATTGTTAAAGCAATCAACAAAATAATAATTAGTATTCTTTGGATGACATTCCAAAAATTTCGCTTACCACGAAGCACATTGACAAACCACTCTATCACAAAAGCAAACGCAATTCCAATACTAAATACTACACAAATAGGGAATAGGTCGCGTGCAAAAATCAAAATCAAACCTTCCATCACGACAAATATACCCAAAAATAAGTCGCTTGCTCCTGCTTTCTTGAGGATGGAAATAATTACATCAATAGCACGATTCATAGCTATATTATAGCGCTATTATTGATAGAGCAAACATGAAAAAATGCCCTATTTTGAGTAGTTTAATTCGTAGTTATAAATCGCCCAAGGGGGTATTTTCTTCATGTGTAGCGCTATTATTGATAGAGCAAACATGAAAAAATGCCCTATTGGGCGATTTTAACACGAATTATGGTACACCCGACAGGATTCGAACCTACGACCTTTTGCTCCGCAAGCAAACGCTCTATCCAGCTGAGCTACGGGTGCACACTCTACAATGGTACATCTCCAGCCTTTAGGGCCTTCAATGCAAATGTGGACTGCCGTTACAAGGTCTGGCGATGCCAAAAAACTTCTAACGGATTATCCACCTAGAAATTAAATGAGCATCACAATTAATGCGACAACATTATTTTAACACATTTCTCAAAATTATGCTATACTTATCTTATGGAAAAGAGTGTTAAGGGAAAAACAGCTAAGACAAAAACGGGGAAGTTAAAAGCAAAAATGCTCTCTACTTATTATGGCCATCCGATCAAAGACATGAAGCTCGTCTGCATTGCTGGCACAGCCGGAGCTGTCGAGGTTGCAAATTATGTTCATGAAATTCTAAAAGCAGCTGGTCAACCGGTCGCTATTTTAGCATCTACTAGCCCAATCAAGGTCGGAACATTACATAAATTCTTATCGACCGCATGGAAAGCTGGCGCAAATTATGTAATCGTCACCACTCCAGCAAAATCATTAGAAAAAGATGTTTTTATTGACTTACCAATCCATATTGCGGCAATGACAAATTTCATCCCTGCATCTCTTAACGCTGAATCTTCTGAAGAGTACACTGGTAGCGAAACTGCACTCTTTAATATGAATCCGGATTATGTGATTTTGAATCGTGATGACATATATTATCAAACGTTCACAAATTTTGCCGGGAAAGAGGGCACAATTACATACGGATCTGATAGATTTTCGAACATTCAAATCGTCAAATCTAAGCTTTATCCAAAAGGCACAGAGGCAGAACTTTATATAGGCAATACAAATTTCACAGTAGCAACCTTCCTTTCTGGTGAACCATCCGTATCATACATGGCTGCAGCGGCCGCAATTGGTGATGCATTACATGTTACACCAGAAAAAATCGCCGAAGGTATCGCAAATTACGACCCAGATCTATATAGCCGCACCTGAAGTCTAACACTAACTCAAATCGCTACAAAAAAGACTGGTTTTATCCAGTCTTTTTCTATTATCGATGCTATTTATCAATTGCTTGCATGAGCTTCAAAAGCGACTCAGCGCGTTTTGTTTCGTCAGTAATTTGAGTGGCAATGTCATATGCTTCGGACACTAATTTTTTATCATTTAGCGTGTTTATAGCTTCCTCATAAATGCCGAATTTCTCCTCAGCCGTTCCTTGAACTTTGCTCATCAGAGGTACTAAATCACGAAGAATATTTTCACGGACGCTTTCCAAGCTTTTGTCTTCGGAAGAAAAT
Organism: Candidatus Nanosyncoccus sp.; assembly: GCA_045597305.1. Taxonomy (GTDB): domain Bacteria; phylum Patescibacteriota; class Saccharimonadia; order Saccharimonadales; family Saccharimonadaceae; genus Nanosyncoccus. The sequence goes on from JAZLJF010000033.1 coordinate 4,444, forward strand.
TCCTGGCTCAAAATCTGTTCTGCACTTGGTGTATTTTCGACAGATTGGTTAGACTTTTCGTCCTCAATCGGTTTTGAAGGTGCTGGATTCACAATATCAATCGGAGCAGTCGAGTGATTGATGGTTGGCATAGAAGAATCTAGTTCTTCAGTCGAAGGAGGCATTATATCAGAAAACATATTCGTATCCTCTGGAGCAGAGAATGAGTCAGGAGATGGAGGTACACCAAGCTGATCTTGGATATTATTTATATTTTCACCAGAATCAATAGCATTACTGCCGTCTTTATTTACTACTTGATCTATTGCCTCTTGTAGATCATTAGTTTGACCAAATTGGCCCATAGCCACCCTTCTTTATTAACCTTTATTTAATCTATAATAGCACAAGCATTTACATAATGCAAACATTAAATTCTAAGTATTCGAACAATTTTATCAATCACGTCCAATTTTACTTCTTCCATTGGTAAACGTAGACCAAAAGCATCTACTATTCCTTCGCCTTGCTGTTCAGGAAAATATACCCATGTACGAGGAGAAAATCTCTTGCGTGGAGTAAGGACAATTGCATAATTACCGCCATCATTAATAACCCCAAAAGCTCGAAAATCTTCAAATTGATATAGACGATTACCTTCCTTTAGACCTTTAGAGTCCATAGAATATTTCAAAATCCTCGGAGGACGCACCGAATAGATGATGAGTGTAATGACCGAGACAATCACCAATAATGCAAAACTCCAAAGTTTCAATAGCACACCTACCGCAATCAATGCTAGGCCTATAATGACAAGGCCAACGTACCATCCAACATTTTTATCACGAGAAATATATTCTTTTGCTTCCCAAGAGATATGTGTATTATTATCCATAAACATATTATAGCATTAAAAAAGAAGAGAACAAGTTCTCTCTTTTTCAATTTCTGGCGGAGATAGAGAAGCCTACGGCCTCTCCCGACCCTCCTTGCATAAATTAAAAAAGAAGAGAACAAGTTCTCTCTTTTTCAATTTCTGGCGGAATATCGTGTCAAAAATTGGAACTCTCTCAAGCTTGAACTGGTGCGTTGGGATACGCTCCTAAGTACAATAGAGAGTAGACAAGATATTCCAACTAACATAGTATATTAGAACTATATTAGTATAATGTAAATGTGATACTTTTCGTAAGACATTCACATTATACCATTAAATGATAAAAAATGTCGCAAAAAGGCTAAAAATAGGCAAATATCGGACATTTAATGACACTTTATCTAAGCCAAAACGCTTATCCTCAACAGGGGTAAATGTCCTATAAAGTTCCGAAATATCCAATTTGACAATAGTTCGGTAAATGCTACGATACGTCCGTAATCACTTCACCATAATGGAGGACAATCGTGAAAGAGATACAAGTAATCAGTCGAGAAATCCAAGCTAAAGAAGAAACGATTTTCGACACCCTAGACATAAAGCCAGCAACCAAAGCAGATTACCTCAGGAGACTTCCGAGGTTTTTTGATTTTATGAACTCGCAACCGTTAGACCGAGATTTGTTGCTTCGTTACAAGAAAAGCCTACGAGACGATAATCATTTAGGGATTGCCGCCAAGAACAAGTATTTGGTCACTGCAAGAATTGCATTAAGAGAGATGTATCGAAAAGGGATCTTGCCGATAGATTTATCTGTAGGAGTTAAGTCATTCCAGCAATCAAACAAACACAAAGTCTGCGGACTAAACGAAGATGAAGTCAGGAAGATTTGCGAATATATGCAGACGCTCGATAATTCATTCAAGAATGTTAGACTGCGAGCTTTACTGTCATTACTACTTTTTCAAGGTTTAAGGCAGATTGAAATATGTAGATTAAACTTTGAAGATATTGACTTCGCAAACAAGGCTCTCTACGTGCTTTCTAAAGGGCGGGAAGACCGTGAGCTAATACATTTACACCCACAGACGCAAAAAGCTCTCAAAAGCTATTTTAAAGCCTCTCAAAACTCTTATGGAGCTTTATTCTACTCCCAAAATGGCACAAGTATCGGAAAACGCCTCACGACAAGAGGTTTAAGGCTAATTATTCAGAATTTGTTTAATGAACTAGAAATAGACCGCACTGTTCACGGAATGAGACATTACTTCACGACAGAGCTTATTAAGTATTACAAATCAGACCTCACGACCGTCGCAAAGTTTACGAGGCACAATTCCCTCGAAATGCTAAATGTCTATAATGATGCAATTTTAGACGAAAACAGTCCGAAACAACTTGCCAAAGTCTTCCGACTTAATTTACAAGGAACAAAGAAATGAGTGAGCTAGAAGAAAAACCAGCATACAAATTAAAAGTTGTTGGAGATTTAGATTTTTACGAAGTGGTCGAAGCATTCAAAAAAGCATTGAAAGAACACAAGACTTACGACGCTTGCTTTTGGGCTTTTCTGCTTAACCAAAGCGACTACCACAAGTTTATATTTAAGACACTTGCATATTATGCGAGCAGACAAATCGGAAATAGCGACCCCGAAGCAAGCATAGTCGTTAGCTCATTATGGAATAGCTACAACCTATGTATTGTCAAAGCAAATCGCAAGACGGAAGAAGCACTTGGATTTATATTTCAGGCGATAGCATATCTCTGTAATTCTAACGTAAATATCGAAGTGCTTATAGAAAGAGTAGTTGAAAAGTTTTGTAGCGGAAGGTGGAGAAAAATGATATAATTATAATGTTCAGACTTTAATTCAACTCAAGAAAACCGTAAGGTTCTCATTGTGCAGAACAAGCAGTCACTTGCACAGCTTGGCACAATGCTTGAGTTGAAAGGTCTGAACAACCCGCGAGTGGCTGCTTTTTCTTTAGTAGCCTCGAAGATAATTTAATAAAGGAGGCTAAATGCAAAAAACCGAAGAAGAAAAGCCGAAAGGCAAAAACTTCATCAACAAAACCGTTGCTTTCATAAAGCAACATAAAAAAGCTAGTATTATTGTGGCTAGCGCCCTAATTCTCGTAATAGCAGGCTTAGTAATTGGCAAAGCAGTTAAGAGAAATATTGAAGAAAACAGAGATTATTATATTGCAATCGATGACGAATTCACGTTCGATTGTAATGCTTATTATGATGAAAAAAGTAATACGATTTACTGTGACAAGCAAACAGTATCTGGCACTTTCTCTAATTTTGAAACAGTGAAATTATATTACGCAAGTAGTATAAACGGCAATAGTTTTTCTAACAATAACCACGATTATTTTTACAAAAGCGAATATGAAAAAGAGAATTTTAGTATCTCAGACTTCAATGATGAGCTAAAAAGAACTCAAAGTTTTTATCTAAAAAATACTTATTTAAACAAAGAGGTATCACGAAAAGACATCACGATACATTATCGCTTAAGCGAAGCAGATAAGTCCCTAATTACGCAAAAACATAACGATTGGAAAGCTTGGAAAGAAGCCGAAGACGCAAAGAAAGCAGAACAAGAAGCCAACGCACAAGCGGAGGCCGAGGCAAAAGCAAAAGAAGAAGCTCAAGCACAAGAAAAACAAGCCGAACAAAAGACTGCTTCAAGATTATCGGACGATATAGTTGAACAAGAATGTCAAGACGCAAAATATTATATGCAGAGTTCGTATTATAAAAATACCGTCAAAAGTCTAATCAGTATTTCAAATTATAATTTCGGAGTTTATGAAGACGCTTACGACAAAGATGGTAATCGTATGTTAATGGCTCGTTGGAATGGAAATGATAAGAACAAGAACGCCATTACATTTGTGTGTTATATTTCAGGTTCAGACAAAGACAATTTAACCGTACATTGGATTAGCGGAAACAATGTTGATATTTGGAAATCAGAAGCAGATTTAATGTATAACACATACGACAAAAACGGAAATAAGTTGCAATAATTTAGCTTCAACTTCCGATAATTCTAATTACCAGAACTAGAAAAAATGGGTTATTTTAAGCTCATTTTTTCATCTCAAAAAACAGTTTTCTACCTCTGTTTATGGTATAATATAAGATATGGAAAGAGGCAAATCCAATCAGGAAGGTTTTGTTGGTATTCAGCTTATAGACGATATTATTTCAATTATTGAAAATGCAAATTCTACGACCAACATCAGAAAAACTTACACATACGACGAAACAATTCCGCAAGAAGATATAGAAAAAGAATTCAATAGTTTAATTCAACATAATTTTGCTATTGAAGTTAATCGAGCTTCATTCTCTAATGGAGAAGCCAATATCAATGTAGATATAATTGAACCCAAGAGTTCTTATATCTGGTATAACGTTGCGCAAATTCCCAACAACTATAAACAATCAAAATCGCTAAGCGAAATGAAAGAGCAAGTCATAAACCCGAAATTGTGTTATGCTTGCAGGCTCGAAAAAGAAAACAATGTCGTTTTTATTAGTTGGGGTTCTGGAAAACATTGGTTATACGATTTTGGAAGCAAACCGCATTCAGCTTTGCATCAAATTTTTGATGTTTTGCTAAAAAGACCAGACAAACAATTTTCAGTTCAAGAATTAAGGGATCTTGGTGTTGAAATAAAACCAAAAGGGCTAAAAGAAATATTTACAAAAAAGTTTATGAGGGGATTGCTTTATAGAGAGTTTATTATTTGCGAGGGCTCTTCTTCGGTAGAATTGAGGAGCAAAGCCTTAATAAAAGGCGACGACCTCATTAAAATTATTCGAGAAAATTTATCTTTCATCTATAAAGAAAGCAAACGCCATAGAATGAGAAAACTAGGTTTGGGCAAAAAGCTGTCAAGTTAATTTTTACTCCGCAGATACTCCGCAAATTATCTAAATAGTTTTGTATAAACTCCGCAGACAATCCGCAAAAGAAGCCATCTCGAAAAGTGGGCTTACAATGGCACTATGCCAGACGAGCGGATAATATCAATCAAAGTTTTTCGAGAGCTTCTGAAAGAGCAAGGATTTGCCTCTAATGCTATTTCAGATATTGAGGCTGAGAACGATATTATTCTGCTTGATGGCTTAGCCCAAATTTATATTAGAACTGTTAAGAGGGCTGAAAATCTTGAGACGTGCTAGAGTTCCAAAATTTTGGAAAATCTACTACCCTCTCTTGAAAACAAAAGTATTTTAACAGATAATATAAGAAAGGATATACTATGGAAAATAGGAAGCCAACAAAAAATAAAGCAGTAATTTATACAAGGGTATCAAGTGAACGGCAAGTGGACAATATGAGCTTGGACGGTCAAAAAAATATCTGTATCAATTACTGTAGAAACAAATTAAAGGATGAAGTTCCAGAAGAGCGAATTTTCATAGAAAAAGGCGAAAGTGCAAAAACAGCCGACAGAACAGAACTCAAGCGTTTGTTTAGTTATTGCAATCAACATAAGAAAGAAATTGCTTGGGTCGTAGTCTATAAAATTGACCGTTTTTCTAGGCAAGCTGCTGATTATTTTGCATTATCTGGCATACTTCAAAAGATGGGCATACAACTATTATCGGCAACCGAGCCAGTAGACGACAATAGTAATGCTGGAAAATTGATGAAAAATATGTTAGCCTGTTTTGCGCAATTTGATAACGATGTCCGTGGAGAACGCTCAAAAATTGGCTTAAGGGAGACTGCCGCTATAGGTGGTTGGACTGGAAGACCGCCAGTTGGATACTTTAACTGGAGAAATGCACTGAAACAATCTACTTTAAAAATAGATGAGACAATGCGAGAACCTATTCAAAAATTTTTCAATGAATTTTCTAAGGGTTTTCATACTCAAGAGGAAGCTGTAAAATTAGCTAAAGATTGTGGCATTAGAAAGCCCAATGGCGATGTAATAACTCGGAATGGCATTTTTAAGATGTTGCGAGCTCCAGTATACGCTGGTTTTGTATGCAACAAAGCTACAGATGGAAAAATGATTAAAGGTCTGCACGAACCCTTAATCGATAAACAGACATATTATAGAGTGCAAAGAATACTATCTGGTAAACACCCTCTTCAAGAAGAAGAAGAGGGGGGTGCCAAAAATAAGAAAAATAGGTATTTGGTAAAGAACCCAGTATTTCCATTGAGGCATTTCTTATATTGCGAAAAGTGTGGTAAACCACTAACTGGTAGTATATCGACAGGTAAAACGACTAAGGTCGCATATTATCATTGTAGCCATTGCACAAAAAAGAAAGACGGCTGCAGAACCGCTATTAGGCTAGAAAAGGCACACGAACAATTTATGGAGCTATTGAATGACATTGAACCAGCTCCTTGGGTTCCGCAGGTTTTTAGACAGATAGTGCTTAAAAGATGGAATAACGATTTTCAGAATGCGCAAGAAAAGCTCAAAAAAGTAAATGAGAAATTCGAGAAGATAAAAAGGATAAAGGTCGCATTGGTTTCGAAATTTGCAGAGGGTTCAATTAGTGATGACGTATATCAAGAAGCAATACAAGAATATGAAACTCAGAGAAAAGCGCTCGAAATAGAACGAAGCGACTTAGAAGTTGTCGAGAGAGATAAAGAGCAGATAATTGATAGGGCTGTTGACTTTTTAATAAATCTTTCGAAAACTTGGAAAGACTTGCCATTGGAAGATAAACAAAAGTTCCAAATCGCAATTTTTCCAAGTCAAATTTCGGTAAATTCAGAAGGTAAATTTGGAACTCCAGAAATCAGTACTATTTTTGACGCTACAACAGATATGGAGCATACTTTCAATGCCAATAAAAAAGACTTCTCAAGCGAGAAATCCACAATGGCGGAGGGTGGGAGATTCGAACTCCCGCACCAGGTTTCCCCAGTCTAACGATTTAGCAAACCGTCCCCTTCAGCCACTTGGGTAACCCTCCAATATCTTCCATTATATCATATTTATTGTCTGACGCTAGAGGCGAAAACTAATTGAATTATGAATTCCTCCGTGTTATAATTACTTTAAATAATTGCGAGAAATAAATGAATAAAATCCTCAAAAAATCACTTCTAATCTTTACCGGAATAGCTACCGTATCTACTCTAGTAGCAGGGAAAGTAATGGCGCTAACGGTTCAAGAAGGTGCTGAAATGGCTCGCGCTGATGGAATGCCAGCTGATTTGATCGGCCCTAATGGCGTATTTACGCAGATCACAAACACTGTTCTTTATATAGTCGGTATTATCTCTGTAGTTATGCTTATTTATGGAGGTCTCCGCTATGTTATTTCTGGTGGTGATAGCAAAAAAGTAACCGATGCTAAAAACACTATTTTATACGCTATTATCGGACTTATTATTTCTATTCTTGCATTCGCCATCGTAAACTTCGTCATCAATGCGGTTACTGGCGATTCAGACTCTGCAGCGAATACAGATCATATTCAACAGCAAAACACTTCCGAACAGAATTAGTTTTTTCTGGGTATCAGCAATACAGCCCCAAAGATTTTTTGTGCGCCTGCTTTTGAAAGCAACTCAATACCAGCCTCCATCGACGAACCAGTTGTCCAAATGTCATCAAAGAGAATATATATCTTATTCTGGTCGATTGGGTTTTTCCTGATTGAACGACTATCTAGCTCGTAAGCTTTTTTCGCCTGTTTTTGACGAGTGCTTAAATCCGATCCGACCTGAACTGTATTTGACTTACGAGAAAGAAGTAATTCCAAATTCCATTTAATATTATTATCGTTGCAGGAATTGCATAGCGAAGTAGCATGTCTTGCAATGAGTTTCGTATGATCGAATCCCCGTTCACGAACATGCTTCCTATTTGAAGGCAAGGGAACTAACGAGATTGATGGGATATTGTTAATATTTTCTTGATAAAACTCACTCGTCAATCTAATAGCAATTAACTCCGCTAAGTCCTTTGCGGCAGAACGAATCGATTTGAATTTATAATCTTCAACTAGCTGTTTTAGTATGCCTTCTCGGTAATCAACTGCAAATATTTTCACACTACAAGAACACTTTTTTTGATTATTTCCACACCTTGGACATACTTCTGGAAAAGCCTTTGTGATGTAATTTTTACAACACTCACATAAAATCATTCCTCGCTTCTTACAACCCCGACAGGTGAATGGCGCAATATAATCTAAAAAACTAATTCTTGTTGTATTTTTTACAACGAAACACATAATTCTCTTGATTTTATCAAGAATAAGCTTTATAATAAACCATAACAACAATAATTGGAGGTTATATGGCTCGTAATAATGACGATATGCTGATGGAAGACGAACTCACTGCCGCTTTTATGGATGAGGGTTCTACTGCAGCTGCGGTTGAAGATACCGTATCAGCTGGAGATACTTTATCGGCAGAAGACGACGGGTGGGCAGACAATACCGACGATTTCCCAGGACAGCTCGCTGTAGATGTCTATGAAACCGCCGAACAATTAGTAGTTAAAGCCCGTACAGCTGGCATTTCCAAGTCAGATCTTGACGTTAGTATTTCAGATAATATTCTTACAATTTCTGGCGTCCTTTCTGGTGGCGAAGACGAGCACACTACTCGCTGGCATATTCAAGAATGTTATTGGGGTGAGTTCTCACGTACAATCGCTCTTCCTGTACAAGTCTGCGAAGATGAAAATAGTGTCAAAGCCGAACTCAAGGATGGTGTTCTCACTATTACTTTTGAGAAAGAAAAGATTGAAGCTCCAAAAAAGATTCAGATTCAATAATATCTAAAACACCTAGAAATAAAAACTCCTGATTTCTCAGGAGTTTTTTGTGAATGTGTCGTAATTATTCTACGACGACAGAGCTATTGTCTCCACTATCGCTATCTTCACCGCCATCAGCACTCGCAAATCCACCTTCTTGGATGACGAAATTCACAATTGCAAACGCAAGCAAGGAAATGACCAACCCGATAATTGAATAGAGAATAGTATTGCGGGCCTTAGTCGCCTTAGTCGGATCACCTTGTGAGGTAGTATAAGAAATACCTCCGACAATAATCATCACAACTGCTACAAGGGCCAATACTCCCAGCACGACATTGATTATTGTTTTTACAGATGATATCAAATCTTCGTTATCCTCTTGCTTATCTATATTACATTGAGCTAAATTTGATACTGACTCGCCCGCACGAAGAGTACCAGATGGGCAGGAATAGCTAGCGAATACTGGTGCAGAAAATAAAGCCGCACCACTAACCGCACAAAAACTAGCAATAGCAGCTACCAAAATTTTTATTTTTTTCATAGAATCTCCTTAGTCATTTTATTTACTATATCACAAAAAACACCTCCTGTGGAGGAGGTGTTGATTCTTTTGTAGTATTTATTGGTTGAAAACGTTTGAAATGACAAAGTTAACAATCGCAAATGCTAGAAGAGCAATAACGAGACCAATCACACCATAAAGAATGGTGTTCTTTGCTTTTGTTACTTTTCCAGCATCACCAGCCGATGTAGTATATTGAATACCGCCAACGATAATCATCACAACGGCTACGAATGCAATTACGCCAAGAACAACATTAATAACAACCTGAAGAACATCCATTAAACCACGACTATCACCAGTTGCCGTTTGCTGAGTTTCGGTATTTACGTATCTATTTGCTGGATTCTCCGCATAGGTGTTAGGTGCAACAATAGCTGCAGCACAAAGAGTAGCAGCCGCTGATACTCCCATTATTGCCATTTTTACTTTTTCTGCAATCTTCATAGAATTTATTTTCCTTTAGATTAATTTGAATTAATTATATCACCCACCAGAAGCATTTTCAATAGTATTTACAGATTTTATTGCCCTGCAAACCCACTTATTATGAAATTCACGATCGCGAACGCAAGTAATGCGATTACTAAGCCTATCACCCCATATAAGATCATATTCTTAGCCTGAGTGATTTTGCCAGGATCACCCATCGCAACCATATAACGCTGGCCAGCAAATATAATCATGACAACGGATACTAGTGCCAAAATCGCCAGTATACCATTGATAATAGTCGTCGCAACACTCGGTGCAGTGCTATTCTGGTTGCAACCTAAAACCTCCTTTTGTTCGGCATCAAGATTCGAATCCTCCGAACAGGCATCTTTATTAAACTCATTCGTAGCATAAACAGATGAAGAAACGAGGCAAGTCGATCCAACCATAACGCTCGCAATTAAAACAAAGCTCACACATATTTTTTTTATCATTGTATTGACTCTCCAATCATATTTGACACAAATGCGGTAATTGCGGTAGCTAGTAATACCACAACGAGTCCAATTGCAGCATATGCCAATATCGAACTTGCTTGTTTTGACTTCGCTGGGTCTCCTTCCGATCTTTGATACTTATAGCCACCATAAATGATTATGGCAACAGCAACAATACCACCCAACCCAAACACCCAATACAAAACAGTCGTCAGCGTATCAGCTCCAACCCCATTCTGATTCGGAAGATTATTAATCGCTGGAACAACATCTGTTGCTGATACCGCCAGAAATGTTTTAATCTTTTCCATTTTCCTCCTATTGAATTAATATTGCTGAAATGGTATTCATAATTACTCCGGCGAGCATCGAAATAGCAAGCCCGACTACCGCTGCGATTAGTGTCTTCTTGCCTTTTTCTGCACGGCCTACTTCACCACGCGAGAACATATAGAGATAGCCACCCCAAGCAATCATCACGATTGTAATATAGCCAACCATAATTGATATATCGTAGAGGATATTTAAAACGATAGTCCAGACAAACGTTGTAATCCCACCATCTAAATCGACTGGGTTCACAATATTACAGTTACCGTCCTTATCCATTAGTCCATGATACCAAGGCTTCAGGGCAAAGAATACCGTATCAGCTGGATCACAGGAAGATGCTGATTCGTCTGCCTCGCCTGTAGCATACGCGCTGTTTGAAATAAGACTATTCATCCCAAAAATACTACAAACAATTATCATCAAGCTAATCAAAAACTTTTTCATAACTAAATAATAGCATAAAATCGAAAAGATGTAACCAAATTTTTGTCGCTCTATCTCTTTTCCAACTAATTGCCACACCCTGATAAAACTGATTTTACTCTTGACTATTTCGCTTATGTGTGCTATAATTATATGGTATATAAGTGCTAAACTTAGCCGGTTGATTATTATGAGGAAAATATTACCCCTGAAAAGCCGTTTTTGTAAGCCATTTTTTGGTTTTGTTTTTTGTGCTTTGCTCTCTATTTTTGCAAATATTTCCGGCTCTTTACTCCCGTTTGTCAACCACGCTGCCTATGCAACACCTACCGCTCCTGCCGCTCCTGCCACCCCTACAACACCTGCCGCGCCAGAAGAACCATCTAACACCCCCTCAGATAAAACATCAGATACCAATAATTCGGGCCAAAATACTGCAGAAACTAACGGTGCGGATCAAAACACCTCAGGCACTGACACCTGTTATGATCAAGTCGGAGCAGTCGGATGGCTAGTCTGTCCAACTACTGGTGTTCTTGGAAAAGCTATTGATTCTATTTATGAACAGATAGAAAAAATTCTGGTTGTTGATCCGATCACTACCGACGGTACTTCGCCGATTTTCAAGGTATGGGAAATTATGCGAGATATCACGAATGTTGTATTTGTAGTCGTGATTTTAATGATTGTGTATTCTTATATCACAGGACTCGGTCTTTCAAACTACAACATCAAAAAGGCTCTTCCAAAGCTAATTGTTGCGGCTATATTAGTGAATTTATCGTACATAATATGTGCCATCGCAGTAGATATCAGTAATATTTCTGGGGCTAGCCTCAAAGGACTATTTACTAGTATCGAAGAATCCGCCATATCTGGTGGCGGTCTTGGTGATGCCGCAAAACTTACCTGGACACAATTAACTGGGGTACTTATTGGCGGCGGCGCAATTGCAGGTGTAGCAATTGGCGTTGCTGGCGGACTTGGCGCATTATTGTGGCCTCTAGTCGTCGCCTTGCTTGGTGGTGTATTGTCAGTACTTGTTGGTCTGATTACAATCGGCATGCGTCAAGCACTTATCTCTGTCTTAATTATGATCGCACCTCTCGCATTTGTAGCATACATGCTACCAAATACCGAATCGTGGTTCAAGAAATGGAAAGACATCTTCGTCTCAATGCTAATATTCTACCCGATGTTTAGCCTATTATTTGGTGCATCTCAACTAGCTGGTTGGGCTATCATCGCGAGCTCTCTATCTGGGAACAATTTATTCGGTGTAGTACTAGGTATGGCCGTACAAGTATTTCCACTATTTCTCTCCGTATCGTTACTCAAAATGTCTGGCACAGTTCTCGGCAAAGTCTCTAGCAAGCTTGACAATCTTACTTCTAAGCCTCGTGCTGGAATCAAAGACTACGGTCGCGCTCGTGGTGAACTTGCTAAAAATCGTTACATCAGTGAATCAATGCGCCCATCAGCAGGACTTCGTCGTTATCTGGATGGTCGTCAAAGACGTCACGAAATTGACTTAGAAAATGTCACCAAAACACGCAAATCACTTGCAGAAATAAAAGCGCAAAGAGCAATCGCTGGTGGACAATACAAACCAGAAGACGGTCAAACACAAAGTGACATTAAAGCAAATCGCTCGACTCGCTCTGCAAAAGCCGCAATGAATGCGTCGCTCGCCGCCCAATATATTCAGAAGGATACCTCCCATCTGCTCGATCAGTATGGTGATTACTACAAGGGTGAAAAAGACCAAAATCTCGCAAAAAATGCTGGTCAAAATTATCTTGAATTTACACGAGCCGTGCTTGCTGAAGAAAACGATGCCTACTCCGACCAAGATTGGCTCATGTCTCAATATGATGGCTTCCGCAAGGCTTATGATCCAGCCGCAAATGTAAAGAATGATGCCCGAGCAAGAAAAGCTGCATACAATTACAATCATTATATTGTTGGTGCCGCTGGCGCACTTGGCAAGGCTGGCGAGCATACTGTCCTCGGTGAAGTGATTAGTAAATCTTCCGCAAACGAAGCAAAACGCAAGGCATACACACACTACGTTTTCGCTAAATATGGATATAATAAGGGCGCCGCTCGTAACATGATTGTCGGATATTACATCAATGATGATGGCTTTGCCGTCAATAAAGACGGAAGTGATTTTTACCATACATACACTGATGAACATGGTGTTGAACAAAAAATAAAAGAACGTAGCCCTGGTGAATTTTTGAAATATCACCCAGAATGGCTCAAGCCAATTGCTTATGACAAGTTCGATAGTCATGGAAATGTTTACTATGATGCTACTGACCAACGCGGCAACTTCATTGGTCGGATCTATAAAAATGATGGCGCTTCTATGAAGGAAATAATATCAAATTGGGATATGCCGATTAATGACCCGATCAATGGTTTGTATGGTATTTTATCCGGTGTATATGAAGGCGATTACTCTAAGTATGGTCTAAAGAACGTCGGGCTTGCTCAGTTTAGCACAACATTAAATCGCGCAACATTATCCGCTGGATTTAAAGAAAAAGCTACCTTTGCTGGGCCAATGTATGCAACATCAATTGGCCAACGTTACATTAAAGACATGGTCCATCTGAACATTGCTCGTCTAGACAATCTTACGAAAACTGCTAAGCCAAGTGGATTCAATACCCAAGATGCCGCCGAGCTAAACCAATTGAAGATGCTCATGGATCCAGCAAACTGGGATTGGATGCTATTTGACGAAGAATCTCTCAAGAGTTTTAAGAACGTTAATGGCAAACCGATGAAGGGTACTCGCTATGTTACTGACGCCGATGGTAGTGTCCATGTCGAATCTATACCTCCAGAACAGGCCACATTCGAAGACCTAAAGAATACTGTTATCAAAAAATATCTCTTACCAGCCGCACCAAAATTTGCGTCAATGATGTCTCGTATGACGAATGGTATTATTGATAATCAAAAACCTGGGGCAATGGAGAACTGGGCAGGCCTTTATGAATCTATACAGAAGTGGAATGATGAAAAATGGCAGCAAAAATACCCAGTACTCAAAGATCCTCTCGCAAAACAGGCAAACGATACAATTTCACTTGCTCGTGAAATTAGACGTAAAATTAGCCCTGATGATAGAAGATTCAATACTCCGTCACCCGAACTACGTGAGCGCATGGTCAATTCGCAAAACAAAGCAAATAGCGGCGTAGATGGAAGTAATGTTCTAAATATAAATAAGACTGGAGCTATTCAAAAGTTCAAAAGTAGTGACCATTACGAATTAACCGAAGAAGATAAACGAGTCGACCGCGACTTTGAGAGAGAAGAACGCAACGCCGCCTGGAATGTAAATAATTCACCAGATGATGAACGATCTGATAGTGTCATCGCAAAAGACCTTTATGATAGCGCCGATCATCTAGTTAAAATTGATTTAATAGCAGCAGAGAATGCTTCCTCTAATGAATTCTTCTTCGATGCAGTAAGATCATATCTTGATAATGCTATTATGGATGACCCGAGATTTAATGATGTTATTGAACAATACGAAGAATACATCATCTTCAATGGGCAAGACGCTACCCTTACCGTCGAAGATCACGCTAGTGCATTAAAAGATTTAATCATTAGCTTTATCCATGAATAATCTATCGCAATAACCTGCCTTTTATGCTAAAATAAATACGTATGGCGCAATATAAGGTCCCACAAGACGTTGAGGCCGACGATAAGTTGCTCGGCCCATTCACCTTCCGCCAATTCGTGTATCTTATGATAATGGGTGGCTTTATTGGTGTTGCTTTTGCATTATTCAATATTTTTCCATTATTTGCACTTCTTGCAGTCCCATTTATAATCTTTTTTGCAGTGTTAGCACTCCCACTCAAAAAAGACCAGCCGATGGAGACATACTTGGCAGCCGTGATATCTTTTCACCTAAAACCGAATAAACGTTTCTGGAACCCAGGACAACGCGAATCCACTGTTGAAATAATCGCCCCAAAAAAAGTTGACGCCCCTCTCACTCGTGATATTTCTACAGAAGAAGCTAGCAACCGATTATCATTCCTAGCAAACATTGTCGATACAGAAGGATACGCTGTGAAGGGCGACTTAGTGAATGCTCCGATGCGTGCTAAATTTTTAGAAGAAGCTACGAGCACTCCCGATATTCTTGATATTAATGCATCACCAGTTATTAACCAAATGTTAGCGGAACAACAGAATGAGCACCATCAGGAATTAGTCCAACAAATGCGACAAGCAATCAGAAATACAGAGTATGCCACAGGTGGAAATAACGATTACTATTCTCAGAATTCTTTTTCTACTGCACAAGCGATCAATCCAGCCGTAATGGCACCGCAACCTACTCGACCTTACCCATATAATCAGACATCCCCGTACGCGACGATTGCTCCTACCCCACCAACACAACAATCCGTCAATCCAACCGTTCAAGCACAATTACGTAATTTAGCTTCTAACACAGACTACTCAGTTGAAACAATATCAAAAGAAGCAAATCGAATTGAGCATCAAAGCTATTAAGGAGAAAATATGAACCCACAATCACAAATGCCACCACAAGCAATGCAAGCAGCCCAACCACCATATGGTCCTGCTCCGCAACCAATGGCACAAAATCCTACGCCTCAAATAGCCCAACCAGCTGGACCAAGCCCACTTACTGCTTCCGCGCCGAATCAACCAGCTTCACCAATTAATAACGCAACCGTCAAAGCAGCTAAAACTAGTACACCAGCCGTTCAAACCGAAGATCCACTTTCGACTCAATCAACACTTCTTATTTCCGAGCTACGCGATGGTCTTGTAATCATGAAGGATGGATCATTCCGCGCGGTAATTGCTTGTCAATCTATAAATTTTGACTTGATGTCCGAGTCGGAAAGAGAGGCAGTCGAATATTCTTATCAGAATTTTTTGAACTCGCTTCACTTCACGACTCAAATATTGATTCGTTCGCAACGTGTCGATATCGGACCATATCTAGAAAGATTAGCCGAAATTCGTAAGAATAATGATAATATGCTTCTCGGCGTATTAATGGATGATTATATCAACTTCATCGACATTCTATCACAAGAAGCAAATATTATGGATAAATCCTTCTTCATCGTAATACCATACTACGTCTCGGATGAAGCAGAGAAAGTACTCACTCAGACTCGTAATTTCTTCTCCGGAATATCCCAAAAGAAACAGGCTGAAGTGACAAAAATCGATCGTGCGACTTATGACAAGGCAATCACGGAGATAAACAACCGCGTTGAATCCGTAATCTCTGGTCTATTTCAAATTGGAGTCCACTCTGTTCGCTTAAACACTCGCGAACTTGGTGCATTATATTATAATTTCAATAATCCAGACACCGCTGTCCGTGAACCACTTGGAGATTTTTCAAAACTAGCAACAACATATGTAAGAAAAGGAGACAATAATGCTCGGTAGAAAAAAACAACAACCAGCTCAGCAGGGACTATCAGCTGCACAAATTGCTGCCCAAGCACAAGCAATGGAAGAAGCAGAAATCCAAAAAGCCTTCGAGCAGGGCATTACTACACTCCGTGATCTTATCTCACCTTCTTCGATCGAAATTCATTCTGATTATTTCCGACTAGGAACAAAATATGGTCGCACCTTATATGTTTACGGCTATCCACGTTCATTATATACTGGGTGGCTTTCACCATTGATCAATATTGACGAGGTATTAGACGTATCAATGTATATTTATCCTGTTGATACAACCGTCGTGATGAAAAATCTCCAGAAAAAGGTTACACAACTCGAGGCATCTATTAATGTCAATAATGAAAGAGGGAAGATTAGGGACCCAGAGCTAGAAGCCGCAATTGGAGACGCCGAGGAGCTTCGTGATCAGCTCCAAGTCGGTGCAGAAAAATTCTTCCGTTTTGGATTATACGTCACCCTATGGGCTGATTCGCTAGAAGAATTAGGTTTCGTTCAGAGAAAAATTGAAACACTTTTTGGTCAGCAAATGGTATTTTCTAAAGTCGCATCTTCTCAGCAAGAACAGGGAATGAATTCCGTCATGCCACAATGTACTGATCAGCTTCTAATCCGCCGTAATATGAATACTGGAGCAATTTCTACTTCCTTCCCATTCACCTCGGCTGACCTCACTCAGGAAAAAGGCATACTGTATGGTATCAATATGCACAATAATGGCCTAGTAATATTCGACAGGTTCTCACTAGAAAATGCCAACATGGTAGTATTCGCGAAATCTGGTGCAGGCAAATCATTCACTGTTAAGCTAGAGGCATTGCGTTCCATGATGGTTGGTTCTGAAATCCTTATTATCGATCCAGAAAACGAATATCAAAAGTTATGTGATGCTGTTGGCGGATCATATATTCGTCTTAGTCTTAATTCTGACGTCCGTATTAATCCATTCGACCTTCCAAAGGTTATTGACGCCGAAGACGCGAACGATGCTCTACGTGCCAACCTCGTCACTTTGCATGGATTGTTCCGTCTAATGTTGGGTGGTGCTGCACAACAAGTCTCTGGCGGAGCTGGTGCTCCAACAGCACCTGCGCTTACGCCGAATGAAGAAGCAGATCTCGATCAAGCCCTTATTGACACCTACGCTCGTGCAGGCATTACATCCGACGTCTTAACACATCAATCTACCCCTCCGACTATTTCCGACCTTTATGATACCCTTCTCCATATGGGTGGAACTGGACCTCAACTTGCTCAACGCCTACGCAAATATACCACTGGTACATTTGCTGGAATATTCTCTCAGCAATCGAATGTAGATATCAATAATCAGATGGTTGTATTCAATATCCGTGATCTCGAAGATGAACTTCGTCCAGTCGCAATGTATATCGTATTGTCACATATCTGGAACGTTGTTCGTGCACAACAGAAACAACGCATTCTTATCGTTGATGAGGCTTGGCAACTAATGAAATATGACGATTCTGCAAACTTCTTATTTAGTCTTGCAAAACGTGCACGTAAATATTATCTCGGTCTTACTACGATTACTCAGGACGTTGAAGACTTTATGTCATCAAAAATGGGACGCGCAATCGTCGCAAACTCTTCCATGCAAGTATTGTTGAAACAATCCAGCTCGGCTGTCGATGTCTTATCTGACGTGTTTAAACTTACGAGTGAAGAAAAAAAGCGTTTGACAAACTTTCCAGTAGGACAGGGCTTATTCTTTGCTGGACAAAATCACGTTCATATTCAAGTCATTGCATCAGAAACCGAGGAAAATCTGATCACGACAAATCCAGTACAACAGAATCCTCAACAATAATAAGTAGATATTGCAAAAACCATACAAAACTAGCTTTTTATAACGTAATGTGTTATAATATATAGTATATGGTCGGTCAGAAAAATTTCTTTGGTAAAGGCGATATTCGCCCTGATTTTCCTAGTTCCAAGAAGTCAGAAAACGTTGCCGACCCATTAGTATTATCCCGTGAAACTCTTATCTCTGCTGAGAAAAATGCAAATGGTGGCATCTCTTCCACAAGTAACGCTGCGACGCTTGAACAAAACATCCCTACTACCACATCATTTTATTCTAATTCTCACTCATCATATAATTCAAAAAGAAAATCTCACAATAAGAAGAGGAGCCTCTCTTCTAAGCTTCTCAAATCTGCTCCAGCATTATTAATAGCTTTAGTACTATTTGGTGGACTATTTCTAGTATTTGGATCGTCTTCTTTCCTCGGCCCACACCTTGAATCATTGTTTACAGAAGCAACTAATACAGAATATACCGCCTACACCTTGCGTAGTAACGAAATATTCAAGGAAATTTTAGCTGGCAAAGTAGAAATGACAGATTATCTCAAAACTCGCTTAGAAAATGAGGGGATTACTGTAAATGGAACTTCATTAGAATATGAGGGAATTACTATCACTGCGAGCAATTTTGACTCAATCTATAACGGAAACGTGTATTTTCGCGATGCTTTGACTTATGCTAGGCGCGGACGGATAGCGACTTTCTTTGACTCGACAGCACAAAATTTCTATAACAAACTCGGAATATCCCGCGACGTATTCCATGATTATAATGTAACCGGGGACCAAGAAAAAGACGACGCTTCATACAAAGAAAAAATGACTACATACTTCGGTGGTGGTTCAAGTATGACCGTTGACACCGCGTCGGAAGAAAAATCCACTGACGAAAACGGCAATGAATATACAGAGGTAGTTGCTACTGGGCCAGCAGTGAATTCTGCAGGCATTGCAAATGAAGGTTCAGCAGAAGAGAGGGCAAAAGCCTATCTTGACTCTATTGGCGACAAAGTCGCAGCGGAGACTCCAGCCTGTGCCGCTCTTGAGATAGGAAATATGATTGCTACCGCAATAGCATCGAACGAACGTTATAGTTCTGCACACGACTACATGACAAAAATGGAAAGTCTGAGTAAATCACGCCAAAATACGGGGGGAGACAATTCGGCAGTCAATTCAGTTTTGAACTGGTTCACTCGTTCAGAAGCCTCAACCGTATATAATAATATTACCGGTGAAAAAACCACCGTTACTGGTTCACCATTAGAATCAGAAGGCATGCGAGTTGTCCTTGGCGGCCTCACTGCAAATCGTAATAATACACGCAAATACTCTCTCGAAAGATCTTATGAATCCACGAATATTAGCATTAGTAATGCCGGCTTGTCAACAAGTGTCTGTAATATAGAACGAGCAGCCGGAACTTTAGTAAGTCTCTCCGCACTTGCAATTCCTGGTGGCGCACTCGTAAAAGCTACTGTTGGGATTTTACTTAATGTTGGTTTTGAGTTTGGTATGAAAATTGTCGCAAGTTCCGTCCTATCATTATTAATTCCAACCATAGCAGATGTGATGTATGCTAATCCGTTCGAGAACGCTGTTGGTATTTCTGGCGGTGAATACTTTACAGAAGGAGCGTCCAATATAAATATGCTCGCTGCACAACAAAACTCCGGCGCAACTGGCGCTAGTAAAGATCGCATCCTAGCCTACAACCAGGCGAATAATGTTATTCTTGCACAGGAAGCTGAAAGCGAACGCCGAACTACTAGTCCATTCGATGCATCGAATCATAATACATTCTTAGGGACAATTGTCGGATCAATACTTCCAATCGCCTCTACAATTAGTCGTGGATCTCCATTTTCCACAATTTCTAGTTTTGCATCAACTACAAAAACATCTCTAGCCCAGCTTAATCCAGCATATGCCGATGGAGAAAATACATCCTTAATGACAAACTTCGGAAGCTATTGCGATAAGATAGGCGAAGTAGGAGCATCTGGTAATATGTATTGCACTATGGCGACAATCCACGATCTCTCGATCATCAATACACCGGAAGACGATGAAACTTACCGCAGTGTTATTAATCAAAGTATTGAGATAATCGACGGTAAGGAGCAAATCAAAGAAAACTCCCCACTCTCTCATTTTATTTCATATTGGATGGGGCGATACTCAATGCCCGGCATCTATGATGCAAACATTGCAAATGCTTGCGAAAGTGAGTCTACCCATATCCCACTTCTCAGTAATATTGTAGATATGGTGAAATCACTTAATAGTGATTATTGTAAAACTGTGGCAGATGGATCACGTTATATTAATTCACCTGATAATCTCGCATGGGAAGAAACAGAAAAATGGCATCAATTATACGTGTTGTCTGTTCGTATCAAAAGAAATCTTGGTTATTACAAAGATGATGAAGATCCTGTCACCGCATATCAATCTCGATACAACCAATCTCACCCGCTTGACAATTCTCGTGCTGGATATTTGGCGCGAATTAGTGGAATAGAAAAAGATGATGCCGAAGGTATAATTGCTGTATCTGATTACTTACAAAAGATCGCAAGCTACGACATTGATTCACGCCTGTATTTTGGCAAGCAAAAGCAAAATAATGACCTAATATTTCCTTACTCTTCTTTGGCAAAAATAAACAATACATTGTCATTAGGGACGATTCAAAATCCAATCCAATACCATCATCCAGAACAGGAGGTTACAGCATGAAAAGAAAAATAATAACAATTTCAGTAATAGTATACTTTGTCACTGGAATAATTCTTACTCCTATTAACGTATCAGCCTTTGGTAGTGATTCATTGCTTGAAAAGCTCTTTGATTACATGGATAGAAATGGCACATTTTATTACAATCCACGTGGTTTTTCTGATAGTTGTATGACAGGGGAGGGTAGCTTTGATGGAATAGTATCAGCTGGCTTATCTAGCCTTCAGTCGGAATTTGTCGATAAGTACCACGACATTGCAGCACAGCTCGGAAGCCACTATGGAATTCCTTGGGAAGCAGTCGTCGCACAAGGAATAATTGAATCAGCGGCCGGAACGAGTCGTTATGCTAGGGAAAGAAACAACTTTTTCGGGCTTGGCGCAGTTGATAGCAATCCCGATAACGCATATAGCTATCCTTCCGCGGCTGATGGCTGGAGAGGTTATTTTGAATTCATTTCAAAAAACCAACGATACCGATCTTATGGTGCATTCGACCATGCTGGTAACCCGTTTGGATATATCCAGGCAATCAAGAATGCTGGATATGCAACCGCAAGTAACTATGTGGAAATCGTATCAAAAATGATAAAAGCCGTTCAAAACCGAGCTACTGAGAAAGGCTGGAAAAGCTCTAGTGATTTAACAAGCTTAAATAAAACCTCAGACTCTTCTTTTATACAAAATATCTGCGCGGATAATACTGAAGGTAATGGTAGTATAAACTCGACAGCTTTATCACTATCTTGGGAAGATCGCCCACATTCAATATTTGATCCAATTCCCGCATACAAAAAAGCCCTCGAAATGATCGGATTATCATCGTATGGTGAGAAATTCGTCCAAATTGGAGCTAGCTGCGATGCTTTTGTGGCAACCGTACTAAGATATTCTGGCGTAGATAGGAATGTCCCATGCTGTGGAACTACTACAATGCTACATTATTTTGCCTCACATCCAGAAAAATACATCGAAATACCAAATATTGGCAATTCATCAAATCTCCGAGGTGGAGACATCCGCATTAAAAATGGCCATGTTGAAATTTATACTATCGATAAAAATGGACGCGGAAGGATTGCGTCTGCTTCACATGGTGACCGCACTGCAGATCACGGAATAGGGTATTACGCCGATTCCGCATATAAAATATATAGGGTAAGGTCATAAAAATGAAAAATTACTATAAATATATAATTGTAGGGTTATTCGGAATTATAGCTGCATTTGTTTTATCGATTTATTTTGCTACTAGTGAAAAATCCGAAGTAGAAATTCGCGTCGCTCCAGCCGATGCAAATATCACAATTAATGGAAAAACATACAAGAATGGGACTTATACCCTACCAAATGGTGAAGCAAAAATACATATTGATTTCGGAGCAGATTTTGTAGCTCAAGATTATTCAATAAATATTCCAGCTAAAGCAGGCGAGGTGACAAAAATTTATACATTTCTACTACAAAGAGATGGATCAACTTCATGGTACGACTCTCATGAAAGTGATGCAATATTAATGAATACAATAGGGGATTATTTAGCCGAGCAAGAAGCGAAGAGTTATCTAGATCAGCATCCAATCGCATCTGAACTTCCAATAATTATTGCAAGCTATGACGAAAATTATAATTATACCGAATACAGAATTGATGGTGGACATTTTACTCAGTGTGAGGCAAATTTTTGTCTAAAAATTACAGATGTAACGGGGAATAATTTTGAAAATGCTAAAGAAAAAATTAAAAATATCGGTTTTAACCCAGCTGATTTTGAAATAATCTACGAATTCACCCCAATTCAGCCACTCTAAATTTATTCATTTTTAACATAAACTTTGTTATAATATTATTAGAATGGGTCGTAAGAGATTATTATATAGAATAATTACACTAATTTTTATGATATCTCTTATTTTTTCTACTTCTCATCAAGCATCTGCTTTTAGATTAAGTGATAAATTGAAGTCTATTTTTAGCAATAATAATATTTTATTTTGGAATAATAACGAGAAAAACTGGGATGACGACGGAGATGACGATCAGGAATGTGATGATGTTCCAGATAATCCCGGTACTGGTGATTTGGCAGATGTTTATAATGCGAAGAATGCCGACAAACAATACACCGATGTTGGATCAGCTCGATGGGGCGACAACAATACCAATCAAATGGCTAAAGTGCTTGAAGCTTACGGCGATCTTGCATATCGACTCGGAAAAGCAGTCGGTGCACCTTGGGTTGCAATAATTGTCCAAATGCGATATGAGGATCCGGAGTCCGTATGTGGTAAAAATAACTTCTGGGGAAATGGCTGTCCTCCTGGCACAGGGCCTGGTGGTGCGAGAATTCAGGGAAGAAACCTCGGCGAAGGATTTGTTCAATATGGCCAAACACTTACAAACGGAATGCACAACCAAGCATTAGGTATTACAAATCCAAAAACATACCTTGAAAAAATTGGCCCAACTTGGGTTCAGGGAAATATTAACGGAAAAGGATACGCCCAAATTGAGGCTATGAAAAAATCAGTTGATAGCTTAGTAGCCTTCATAATGACACCAGAAGGAAAAGCGATTGTAGATCAATTTGGTAGTTTTTCACCAAGCTCGGTCGGAATTTGCGATGATGATCATAAAAAAGATCCAGGAGATGGTGATGGCGACAATGAAAACCCGGAAAATGGTGGTAGTTATTCTGATGCGAAAGCCATCATGAATCGATATCGTGCAATCCGCCCTCGAAATATCGATGAAAATCCAAGTCTAGCTTCAAAATACGACATAAGTGGAACGACGTCGTGTAGAAAGGCGCCTGGCGGCTCAGATCTTGATAACTGTGTGGCCTTCGTGAAATGGTATATAGTTGAGTATTCTTCAACTGGAACAAGTCCTTCAAGATTAGGAAATGGAAGTCAAGTTGTGAGTAATCTTATTAAGCGTGGGTGGAAAAACGGAGGACACACACCAAAAGCTGGGGCAGTATTTAGTAAGGCTAGTGGAAAGACTATGTGCGGAGATGTATTATGTGGACACACTGGGGTCGTATTAGCTATTGAAGGAAGTACCGTTTACACAGGCGAAGCTGGTTGTAGTGAAGGATATAATTGGACTAATGTTAAGCAACACACAATAAGTGAGATGATGTCTAGTAAATACACATATGCTTATCCAAAATAAGGAGGAAAATGGAAGTATCATCAAAAAAGAGTGTAATTATTGGAATTATTGGAATTATTACCTTGATTATTATAGGGGTATTAATTGGAATTTCAGGTAATAAAGATTTATTAATAATTGATAATATATCCTCTTACCGAGATCGTATCCCTAGAAATTTGGAAGAAAATATTCGTGGTGCTCTTTATAATATAGTAAAATCCAATATTGATGATGAGAAAAAAATTCCTTCAAAAGGCGTACTTATAAGAGATAATTCTTTTTATTCTGAATATGATGAATATGATGAAATAACTAGTTCGGATTTCATTATTGATATCAACTCTTTAAGACAGTCCTATTATATTCAATTTGAATACGGTGAAAATATTTCCAGTACTGCGGTTGTTGTATCTTGTCTTCCTGATGATACAAAGATTATCTACGATGATTTTAAATGTAAGGATGAGTATACTTTTAATGAAAAAAATGATGATCCATATATTTTTATTGGGAATAAGTTACCATACTTCCTAGAGTTAGAAAATAATAATTTTGCTATTATCTCTTATGGTTCTAATGATACAGAATTAAAAATTCGAATCAATAACTGTTCCAATGTAAATCAAAGCATCATAATAGAAAAAGCTCGTACTTGGGTTGATTCGTTATTTATAAGTCCTGAATCTTTTAAATATAAAGTTGAATGTAAAATTAATTAATACCTGCCACACTTGTCAAAATCACTTGATGATCTTTAAAATTTTCCACCAAACGTCTTTGACGTTCATTATCTAATTCAGAAAAAACATCATCTAAGAGTATGAGTGGCTTCTTTTTCGTGGTATCTTGTATTATATTTGCTTCAATAAATTTCAGTGCAAGAATAATACTCCTCATTTCACCACGTGAAGCACTTCCATTAGCGTCAACATTATTAAAGATAAATTTATAATCCTCTTTATGAATACCATAGTTCGTACAACCTAACACACAATCCTTATCATAATTTAATGTTAGATTTTTAAGATATTGATCTTCGGAGATACAATCTATATCACCTTTATATTGGAGTGAGATAATATCATCATTATCTACTATCGACTTGTATGTTTGATTATAAAATCGATTTATTAATTCGCAGATATTTTTTCTCTTTTTTCGTATTTCTACACCAGTTTTTGTCAACATAATATCCCAAGGAAAAAGCATATCAGATGAAACATGATCTTGTTTTAAAAGTTCATTTCTTTGTTTTAATGCCTTATTATAACGTGAAAGGGAATTAGAATATTTTTCATCCATAGTCGATATTAGACGATCAAAATAATCGCGTCTTTTAGTAGGAGATGTAGCTATAATATGTAGATCTTCTGGCAAAAATAACACTATTGGGTATTTATTATTTTTTGGTAACCTTGAAGTTTTTTTATCTTTTATAAGAAATGTTTTTTTATTTTGATTCTCATATATCACTTTGATTTTTTCACCATTCTCGTATTGTATTTCTATTCTATAAAAATTAGTACCCCTTTTTACGATATCCTTGTCAGTCGCACGAAAACTTTTCCCAATTAATGCTATATAGATTGCTTCGAGAACTGAAGTTTTTCCTCTTCCATTCTCACCTAAAATAAGAGTGGTTTTATTATCACAATTTAGATTATAATTTTCATGATTTCGAAAATTATTTAGACTAATTTTTCTTATTACTAAATCACTCATTTATATATCTAATGGCATCACTATATGGCGATAGTTTTTATTCTTCGCATTCATCACTAAAATCGGTGAAACACCATTTTCATTAAACTCAAATTTAATTTCATCTTCCTCGCACACACTTAATGCTTCGATTAGATATCTTGAATCCACCTTTACTACGCCATCTACTTCCACTTTAGTTGAAATATCCGACTTATTTTCACCAACTTCATTTGCGATTGAGGATATTGATAGGGTATTATTTTCTTTATTTGTCTCACAAACAATAACGCGATTCGATTCTCTCGCAAAAAGACTCGCCATCTTCACTATTCGAATAAATTCTGCACGATTCAATACTAGTTTAATATTATTATCTGTCGGTATTAAACGTCGGTAGTCTGGAAATGTACCGTCTATTATTTTTGAAATTATTTCTATTTCACCCATACGGAAACGTACCTGCGAATCATCGAATAAAAATTCTAATCCATCAATATAATCAGGAATCGAGCGTAATACTTCTTGAAGAGAAGATTTCGGAACAATAACCTTGATTTCACTCTCCACTCCTTTTATAAATTGTTTTTCCGCTAATCTATATCCATCTGTTGCAGCAATGTATAAACTACCCTCAAATGTATTAAAATATACACCCGTGAGAGCTGGTCTAGTAGTATCACCACTAGCCGATGAAATCACCTGTTCAAGCCCAGCCTTAAAGTCCATTGAAGCCATCTGATATATAACAGATTTTTTATCATCTATCTCTGGAAGTTCTGGAAAATCATCTGGAGCAACACCATTTATTATGGAAAAATATTTACCAGATTCAATTCGTACCTTGTTATTATTCACGGAGATTCTTACATTTTCTTTTGATGGAAGATTTTGAACAAATTCAGTAAGAAGACGTGCTGGAACCGTAATTGCTCCATCTTTTGCACTAATTACTGGCAGGTAATCAATAATTGCCATATCTAGATTTGTCGTCGTTAAAGATACCTTGCCACCTTCAACCTTGATTAAAACATTGGCTAATATTGGAAGAGTAGATTTTGCACCAACAGCTATTCGACTCACTAAACTAAGTGCTTTTGATAATTTCTCCTGTGTAACTTCTATTTCCATTATATTCCTCCTCACTTATTATATATTATTAATAATTAATTATTTAGTAGTAATAGTAGTAAGCCCTGTGGAAACTGTGTAAAACCTCCCATTTACAGATTAAAACCGAACAAATTTTCTGTGGATAAATATTGCAAAACTTGTGAAATGTTTTGGAAAAACCGAACATTATACACAAAAAAATATAATATTCCATTGTTCCTGTCAATAATACACATGAAAATACACAATAATTCCACATAGATTCACACATACTTCTACACATATTTTTCCACATATTATTCATATAGTTTCTCGCGAATTGAGGAAATATCATCACGTATTGTAAAATCTGAATTTATATCAGATTTAATTTTTTTCACCCCATGCATTACAGTTGAATGATCTTGAAGTCCAACTTCGTTTGCTATGGCATTTGTACTCATTTTTAGCTCTTCAGATAATAAATACATTGCAATTTGTCTAGCGTTTTTAATATGAAAGACTCTACTTCTACTTCTTAATTCATCTACGGAAAGATTATAATATGAAGATACAACATTAATAATCTTCTTTGGTGTAATAAAATTATTTTTTTCCTTATTAGATGTATTTAAATAACCATTTTTTATTATTTCTAACGGGGTAGCTTTCTTAAAATCTGCGTAAGCAATAATCTTACGGAATTCTCCCTCGAGATCACGAATACTGGATTTATTATTATTTGCAATATATTCAATTGCTTCATCCTCTATATCAATACCTTCAAAATCTGCTTTCGCCTTCAATATAGCACAACGGTCCTCAAAATTTGGCATTTGAATATCATATGCTCCTGCCCAGGCGAGACGAGAAGTAAGTCTAGCATCCAGTTCTTTTAATTGATCAGGGGTTCTATCACAAGTGATGATAATTTGTTTTCCTTTTTGATATAAATCATTAAAGATATCGAAAAACTGAGTCTGACTAGCATCTTTTCCGATAATCATTTGAAAATCATCAATAATTAAAACGTCGACTTTATGGTATTTATTTACAAAATCATCAGTTTTACGATTACGAATAGCCTTAATGAATTCAGAATAAAAATTACTCATTGGTGTATATAGTATTTTTAATCCTGGATTATTTTTCATTAATTCATTTCCTATTGCCTGAACAAGGTGAGTTTTTCCGAGGCCAGGTCCGCCATATACGAAGAATGGGTTGTATTTGGATTCTGGATCTTTAATGATTGCCCATGCAATAGAAACGGTAAAATCATTATTTGAAGTGACGACAAAGTTCTGCATTGTGTACTCTGGTTTTAGACCAGAAGATATTGAGGAGCCTTGTTTTACGGAGGATGATAAAGATTTTATTTTTGATTGTTTTAAGCTCTCGAGAGATATTTCTCTTGAACGAGGTTTTACAGTGTTAGAGGATAAGGGGGTATATTCAATTTTTGTAAATGTGACGGAGTTATGAGATAAAGCATCTCGAATCATTTTATCGTAATGTGATTCAATATATTTTTGTCTAAAAACATTTGGTATCTCAATCGTAACTACACCATCATCAATGGACCGGAGTTTTACATCTTTAAACCAAGTAAAAAAAGATTGAGATGTCACATTTTGTTTGATTTCTTCTAGTACATTTTTCCACACATCAAACATAATTGGACACCTCCTTCAATATGACCACTAAATTATTATTCTTATTAATTTATATTATACAAGAAAAAAACGACTTTTCCACAACTTTTTACTAAAAAAGACTATATGATATAATATTTTTCCAAATAACAGGGGTATAGTTTTCCACAAGAAATCGCTTAAATCTTATTAAAATGTGGAAAACTCCTTGGCTTTTGTGTAAAAAAGTGCTATACTATAACAAAGTTTTAGAAAAATTAAAGTAATAGATAATAAGGGAGTATTTATGCCAAAACGCACTTATCAGCCACACAAGCGACAGCGCAAGGTTGAGCATGGCTTCATGAAGAGAAATGCTACGAAAAATGGCCAAAAAGTACTAAAACGACGCCGCATTAAAGGTCGTGCAAGATTAACCGCTTAACAAAATTCACTCCTTCAGGGAGTGATTTTTTGTTTAGCTTTTGATATAATATTGCTAATGTTTAGGGAGCAATATCAATATATTAAAAAATATTTTGCTATCGCGGAATTAAATCCAGTTCTTTTTGCATTTAATTTAATAACGGCATTTCTGTATAAAATTACTGATATCTGTATGCCATTTGTTGCAGCATTAATAATTAAGGCATTAACAGAGCAAAATGTTGAAGAAACTTATCTTTACATAGGTATTTTTGCTGTAATGTATTTATTTTATAGATTAAATCTTTATATAAATTACAGAGTCTATAGTCGCAATATTAGTCATAGTTATTGTGCCATGCAAACAAAAGTGTTTAATAAGTTATTATCCGTAGATAGTAATTTCACAAGGAAAATCAGTAAAGGGCAGCTCATGAATACAGTTAATACTGATCTTATTGCTATTGGGGAGCTAAATGATGAAATCTCTGAATACATTGCAACGATATTTCAAATTGTGGCAATTGTAATTATTTCAGCATTATATTGTTGGCCGGTCACTATAATAATTTGTGTCTCAGTGATTATTTTTATTGTTATGCGAGAAAAAAATGACCGTAAATTTAATTATCATTGGTGGAAAACACAAAAACAAAATGATAATTATAGTAATTTTTTAGGCCAAGTGATGTCGGGTCTTCAAGAAGTAAAGACTTTTAATATGCTACCAAAATTGCATAACCATCTAGATACAATGCAAAATAAATATGATAAAGCTTATATAGCTCAGCGTAAATACCTTACTAAGAGGGATAATGATATAAAATATATATACTATGGTTTTAGATTTATCATCACTATCTTAATGATTTTTTTAATGATGCAAGGTAGTTTGACAATAGATATTTTTGTATTAATGATATCCTATCATGACACATTGAAAGATAGCGCAAAGGATCTTACTGATGCGACGATAGATATTCGTCTGGCTGGTGCATCAGTGCAGCGCGTAGCAAATATCCTAAACTATCACACTGGAAAGCCGAATGAGTATGGGGATATGAATTTGGATAAATTGGAAGGATCATTACAGTTTAAAAATGTGTCGCTCACACTTAATCATCACCAAATTTTAAAAAATCTAAATTTCAGGATTCGTCCACATGAATTTGTGGCGATTGTGGGGTATCCTGGTTCTGGTAAGACAAAGTTATTCGACCTAATATTACGTATTAATAAGCCGACAAAAGGAAAAATTTTACTTGACGGGATTAATGTAAATGAATTTTCGAAGGAGATATATACCTCAAATGTAGCAGTTGCAAATCAGACTCCATTTATCTTTAATACGAGTATTAGGAAAAATTTGAACTTCGTAGACGACAATATTAAAAACCAAATTAAAGCATGCAAAAAAGCCGGTATTCATGATTTTATAGAATCGTTGCCGATGGGGTATAATACTATTTTGCGTGAAAATGCGACAAATATTTCTGGCGGGCAAAGACAGATGATTTCGATCGCGAGGACATTATTAACTAATTCTGAAGTACTACTTCTTGATGATGTGACGACATCATTAGATCCGGACACGGCGGAATTAGTACCACGTTTTATTAGAAATATTCGTGATACACATACGGTAATAATGATTACTAAGAAACCTGATTTAATGCGGATAGCTGATAGGATTATTGTATTAGATCACGGTCGAATATCTGACATTGGCACTCATGATAAGTTATTGGAACGCAGTAAATTATATCGCTCACTCCAGGTTATAAAATCTAGCATAGGGGGACAAATATGAAATACTATTATAGGTTGTTAAAAAAGTTTTTTTCTCTAGGAGCGACAGATAAGCATTTAATGCGAAAATTATTTCTGACAGCATTCTTGAGAACGGGTGCGTATTTGGTGATTCCTTGTACTGCGGCAATGATTGTAGATTCTGCTACAGAGGGGAACTATTGGTTAGCGTTAGTAGATACGACATTATTTGGAGCTAGCGCTTTTGCATATATTTATTTTCATCATTTAAATTATAAAGCTTATGCGGATAATTCAATGTATATTCATGATGAGTTACAGCGTAAGATTTTGGACAAAGTGGTAACATTTAATCAAGATTTTACGAAAAACATTTCTCAGGCAGAAATAATAAATACCGCATTTGAGGATGTAACGATGAATCAGCGTATTCTGGATTATTTCTTTGATCTGGTGACAAACTATATTAGTATTATCGCAGATGTTGTCATTATGATGTTTATAGATCCGTTGATAGGAGGGGTAACGTTTGGACTTACGATATGCGCGACTATAGTGTTCATATATCATATGAAGCGTCGTGATTACTATACTTCATTGCACAGAGCAGAGCAAGACGATATAGCTGGGCTTTATAGCCAAATGATTGATGGTTATAAAGAGGTTCATACATTTAATATGGAAGAAAATTTAAAAGCAGAATTAGAAAAAAATAAAAAAGAATGGAAGAGAGCTTTTACTAAAAAAAGAATTCACAGTGATCTAGGTGAATCATTTATACCATTTTTGTTGGGTACGGCAAAAATAATAGCATATATTATGGTGGCAGGATTGATTTTGAAAGGGGAATATAACATTGCAACATTGGTCTTAATTTTGGGATATTTCGACAATATACAGCAAAGCTATGATAGTGTGACTGATATTATTCTCAATATTACAAAGAGTTCTATAGCAATCGAACGTGTCTATAAATTATTAAATTATAAATCTCCTCTAAAACAAAAATTTGGCGAAGATAATACGGACGATATTTCTGGTAAAGTGCAATTTTCCAACGTATCATTTACCTATGGCAGAAAGCCACAAATGAGAAAAGTAAGCTTTATTTTAGAGCCAGGAACACTTACTGGTATCGTTGGGAAGTCTGGCTCTGGTAAATCTACGATTTTCCGATTACTATTACGACTTTACAAGCCGACGCGAGGTAAAATTACGATTGATAATAAGAACATTCGTGAGTACACGAAAGAAATTTATGCATCGAATGTTAGTATTGTGACGCAGAAGCCATTTATTTTTGATATGACGATCCGAGAAAATCTAGATATGGTAGACAGCAACCACGATAATCAAATAGCAGCTTGTAAAATGGCTGGAATTCACGATTCTATTATGAGATTAGAAAAAGGATACGATACAGTATTGGTATCTGATGCAATTAATCTTTCGGCTGGGCAAAAACAACTATTAGCACTTGCGCGAACGCTTTTATCAAAGTCAGAGATATTACTGTTTGACGAGGTGACGTCTTCGCTTGACGCTGACACTACTAAACAAGTCATAAATGTACTGAAAAAGTTAAAACGAAACCACACAGTATTAGTAATTACTCATAAACCAGAAGTAATGAAAGAGATGGATGAATTATTGGTAATAGATGAGGGAAGGTTGGTTGGACGAGGAACACACAAGAATCTTCTGAACAACAAATACTACCAGTTACTCCAAAAATAAGCTATAATATAAACAATGTTATCTAAGGATTTAAGATTTCACTCACGCGGCGGAGTGCGTTATACTTATTCTCACGGAAAGACTATTCGGGGGGCTTTGATTTCGTTAGTCCATAATGATAATTCAAAAGGGTATACGCGCTTTGCGGTTGTTGTTTCAAAGAAAGTTGAAAAAAGCGCTGTTGGTCGGAATAGAATTAGACGTCGTATGTATGAGGCGATTCGACTAGTGATAAAGGATAATAAAAAGTTCTTGAAACGTGATTATATTTTTGTTGTTTACAAAAAAGACATTATGACAATGGGCTTTGATGAGTTAAAAAAGGTCGTCATTTCACTTTTGGAACAGAGTATGATATAATGCCATTATTATGTTTTGGCTAATAGATTTTATCATTGTTCGACCAATTATAAACTTATTATTCTTCATTTATAGCTTAGTAGGTGACTTTGGTCTGGCCATTATCATTTTTACAGTTATTGTGAAATTTGCAATGTGGCCGCTCGTAAAACGTCAGCTTCAGCAAACGAAGCTAATGCGCAAGATTCAACCAGAGTTGAATGAAATAAAGAAAAATTGTAAAGGGAACCGCCAACTAGAATCACTTCAGATGATGGACCTTTACAAGCGAAATAATATCAAGCCGTTTCGCACTTTTCTTACTACGCTTATTCAGTTGCCGATTTTCTTAGCTTTGTTTATGGCTATTTCTGTTATGGTAAATCCTCGTCCATCAGCAAGTACGTGTGGTTACACTAATGTTTCGAACTGTGCATACGGACCGACAAGCTCGATGGATCGCATTAAGGAAATCATTGACCTACAGGATGATTATTTCGCAAAGAAGGACACCGGGGAAGAAGTGAAGTATGAATTTGAGCCAAAATTATTTAATACGGTAGATCTTTCAGTACGCCCTGCCGATATATTTGGCGGAGAGTTTTCAATTAGTAAAGTCGTAGTATTTGTTTTTGCAATAGGCGCTGCAGTCTTACAGTATGTGGCGACACGTCAGCAATCACCATCAAAAAAGAGTAAAAAATCCAAATCATTCCGTCAGTTAATGAAGGAAGCTGCAGCTGGTGATGCGAATCATCAGCCAGATCAGTCAGAAATTAATGAGCTTGCTACACAGCAAATGTCATTCATTATGCCGGTCATGATGTTCTTCATTATGCTATATCTTCCAGGCGCGCTAGTATTCTATTATATCTTGTCGAGTGGCGTAATGGTATTACAACAACGCCATGCATTGAAACAGACCGAAGAAAAAATGGAGCAAGCTACTGATAAGGCTATCTTAAAAGAGCTCCGCAAGGCAAAAGAGGCAGAAGTGGTGGAAAACAAAAAAACAGGAACAAAAATTTCTCGTATCTCCGCAAAAGATTCTAAAAAGAAAAGGAGAAAATAATCATGGATAAAGATGAGTCAATTCGTTTTGCAACAAAGTACTTAGAAGATCTACTAAGTTTCTTTGGTATAAATGTTGCAGTCGATTCTACTCTTGACGATGAAGTAATTCAGCTATCAGTACCATCGACATCGCTTAATTCACTACTTATTGGGCGTAATGCAGATAATCTTCGTGCTTTGCAGTATATAGTATCTCAGGCATTAGCTACAAATAACGCAGAAATAACACGTGTGAATGTCGATGTTGCCGACTATAAAAGACAAAGAGCTGACAGAATTGCAGAAAAGGCAGAAGGTTGGATTCAGAAAGTACGTGAAACAGGTGAGCCAATGCGCCTAGATCTATCACCAGCAGATCGTCGAATCGTCCATAAGCTAGCAGAAGATTATTCTGGGATTACTACCCATTCTGAGGGCGAGGGAAGAGAAAGACAGCTCATCATCGAAAAAGCAGAATAAGAAATTGACTGAGTATTCAGTAATTTTGTTCTAACAAATGGGATGGCTGGACATTTACTGATTTTGTTCGCAACTGAACTCACATCCGAATTTCAGTAATAAATCCAGT